>DVKZ01000062.1 GCA_018715775.1 Candidatus Fimousia stercorigallinarum
AACGGTAAAATCACAATCGACTGCTATACAATCCTGCACTTTCTGGTTTATTCCAAAATTCTGAGTCCTTCCTCAAAGCTCTCTACTACGACTGCACAAATTTTTAAAAGGTTCTCGACTTTTCAACTGTCGAAGTCGGATATAACTACAATCGAATTTCTTTTTCTCTGTCAAATAGTTTTTCAAAATGACTCTATTCATTATCAACCGGTTTTTCTCCAACTGCAACCTGGTATTCCCGCAGCTGCTTTTTCCAGTTTTCATTTTCTTCATCGCTAATCTTGCGGATTACCCTGCACGGATTGCCAGCAGCAATCACATAAGGAGGAATATCCTTCGTTACTACTGCACCGGAGCCAATCACACTTCCATCTCCGATCGTCACTCCCGGATTGATCACAACATTGCCCCAATCCATACACTGTTCCCGATTCTAACCGTTTCTGCCGTTTCTAGCTCCAAATTTCTTACTTCCGCACAGATTGGATGACTTGCCGTATAAATATTCACATTCGGACCGAGAAAAACATAATCACCAAAGACAACTTCATTCTCATCCAAAATTGTCAATCCCGTATTAGCATAAAAATGATCACCAAAATGAATCCGGTCGCCGTAATCACAGTAAAATGGCGGCGTCAATACCATCGGATTCCCGGCTCTGCCAAAATTATTCTTTAATTCTTCAAACGCACGCGTATCGTGCCAGAATTCTGATTCATTGAATTTCTTGCATGTCGCCCGTATCGTTTCCCACGTATTATCTCCGACTTTATAGAGATTATATAATCTGCCGGCAAGCATAAGCTCTCGTTCTGTCATAAATGCCTCTCTCCATTTCTATCGGCTACCGTCTCCGATCCAGATATTTATTTTCTTTTCCATATAATAAAACATCACAACACAGATAATCGCTGACAAAAAGGATCCTGCCGGAGCTGCAACTCCCATCGGAAACAGGCTTTCCGGAAAGAATACCGACGCCAGATACGTCCCCGGGATCCTCACAAGTAAAATCGCCGCCGTATTGTGAATAAAAGAATAGATGGCCTTTCCACATGCACAGAAATATCCGCTGAAACAAAAATGAATTGCGGCAAACATACAGTCAAAGATATACGAGCGAAGATACTGAGCGCCCATCACAACAACTGCAGGATCGTTTTTCACAAATAGACTGATAATCTGCGGCGTAAACAATTCACAGACAATAGCCGCAAGAATCCCAAAAGAAACGCTGATCATGATGCCATAATACAGCACTTTCTTCGCCTGCCCGCGTTTTCCCGCTCCAATATTCTGCGCAGCGATCGCAGAAACCGAAGATAACATTGCGGAATTTACCAGGAATAAAAAACTGATGATTTTCTCAACAATACCGACACTGGCAGCTGCCGTCACGCCTCGTCCATTCGCGATCGTTGTAATAATTAAAAACGAAATCTGGATAAATCCATCCTGTACCGCGATCGGAATCCCGATTTTTAAAATCATCTCAAAAACCGGCTTATGCACGCGCAGGTCTTTTCTTCCAAATGCAACACCCAGATCAAACCGTCTAAGTGCGATCAGAGCAATGACAACACTCACTGCCTGCGAGAAAACAGTCGCGATTGCCGCTCCTGCCGCTCCCATATCAAAATATCCAATGAGGATATAATCCAGAACAATATTTAAAATCCCCGCAACTGCCACAAAATACATTGGGCTTTTGCTGTCTCCAAGTCCACGAAAGATACTGCTGATCACGTTATAGGCCGTAATAAACGGAATACCGGCAAAGCATACCATCAGATACTGTCTCGTTTCATGCACCGCTTCCGGCGGAGTCGACAAAATGCCGATCACGCCATCCACCGCAAGGAGCAGCCCAACTGTCGCAATCAATGCAAACACACAAAAGATGATCACCGTATTGCCGATCGATTTAGCCACTCTTTTATGATTTCCGGCACCGACCGACTGGCTGATCGAGATTGTCGTGCCCATCGCCAGTCCCGCAATAATAACCGTGAGCATATGCATCACCTGACTTCCGATTGAAACTGCAGAAATCGTCGATGCACCATTAAACTGCCCGGCAATAAACAGATCCGCAAGACCATAAAATGTCTGTAGAAAACAAGACAGCAAATATGGAAGAGAAAATGCGATCAGATTCTTTACCAGACTTCCTTCTGTCAGATTCTTTTGCATACTCCTCAATCTTCTCCTTCCATTTGATCAATCCAGACTCCGAATATATCGTCCAAGCTCTCCTGCCAGAATCCCATGCGCTTCCGGCGACAGATGCAGACCATCTTCTTCGGATGAACAGATATAGTCTGCCGTATTAAAAAAATGGCAATTTTGTCTGTCTGCGGCTTCTCTGTAGAGAACAGCAAATTGTTTTGAACATTCGACAGCCCGTTCATCAAAAGAGCTTCCGAACGCGGAGTGAATAATTTTGTTTCCAAGCACGGGCGGTGCCATCAGAATAACATCCGGATAAAATCCCTGTTTCTCTGTCATAAATTCCTTGATCATACAGACGAGTTCTTCCGCTCCCCAGGCGATATCCTGCGCAGACGCATGGAACTCCATCTTCAGATCATTACTTCCAAGCATCAAAACAACGATATCCACCGGCTTGTGGGAATTCAAACACGCCAGCAGATACCGTTTTCCGTTCTTCCATGGTTCATACGGATCATCAAACACTGTCGTCCGTCCGTTGCAGCCTTCCTCGATCACTTCATACTGATCTCCAAGTTCCTGCTGCAGTCTCCCCGTCCATCGCACGCTCTTTGGATAGCGCAGTCCGGATACCGGATCGAATCCATAGGTGTTCGAATCTCCATAACATAAAATCTTTTTCATACGTGCTTCCTTCCTTTCCAATCGTTATCATACCACGACTGAACAGGATTCGGCAATCGGTCTTTTTCTTATATCTCCTTTAAAGGTTCTCTAAACAACGAATACTATTATTGGGCATCTTTTTTTGTCAATCTATCTATAAAATCTTGTATCGCTTTCCCCCGCATACCAACAGCGACTACTACAACGAATAAAGCTAATAGTAAAAGAATAATCTCCATAAAACTCCTCCTTCCTATTTGCATCTACTATAACAAGTTACCTGTGCAGAAATAGTAAACAGAACCATTATACATATGTATGATTATACCATGAATGAACAAGATTCAGCAATCTTATCATTCATAAAGAGACTTTATCCATGGATACAAAATTTTCCACAGAGTAAAATAGTCGAATTTATTTGCAAAACCATTGACTACCGCTTAAACAGCTGAGGTTCCTGGCTGCATCCGTAGATTTTTACCCCATCCTACCGCTTGATCAGCCAAGACCCCTGATTGCATCCGTAGATTTTTACCCCATCCTACCGACTGAATAGTCAGGAGCCTCGACTCGATCCGTAGAAGCCTGCTTTATTCTACCGACGAAAATCCAACTTGCTTTTTTGTAAGCGGTAGGTACCAGCGAATTTCTACGGATTAAAATAATCAATTTACGTACAGAGCGGTAGTCACCGGCAGCTTTCCAATTGAACCAGATATATCTTATTAAAAACAGACGCCAAAGCCTCCCTAATGACACAAAAAACAGGAACTACAACCGTGCTCTCTTCCGCACGATCATACTTCCTGCTTCTAAATTTCTATTATTCACGAAAACCTTCTGTCTCAATTCCAGTAATACCGAAATCAAGTCTTTTTATCGTATTCCGAATACGCTCATCATCAAGCTCCCGGTCATAATCAATAACCGCAATGTTCTTCTTCAGATCCACCTTACAGGAAGCCCCTTCCATGCGGTTAATCTGCCGTTCAATACGATTCTTACAATTCTCGCAGTGCATGCCCTCAACATGCACGATCTTCCTGCCGATGACCGGACCGGTCAAAATCTTTGTTTCCTCGGCGATGCTGCCGCCACCGCCGCCACAGCATCCGCTTTCACCTTTAAAATGCTGAAAACTTCCACGAAAAGCAAAGATCAAAACAGCGATCAAAACTACAATGATCAAAATAGTTGCCACAACAATCTCCTCCTCTTGCCAATCTTGTTTTCTTTATTATATACCCCCATAGGGTATCAGTCAAACAAGTTGCTGAGAAGTTTTATCAATTAACAGCATCAAACGCTTCTTTCAAATCCTGAAGAATGTCTTCAATATTTTCAATACCGATCGAAAGACGAATCGTATTTGGACGAATATCTCGTTCCATCAGCTCCTCTGCCGTGCACTGGCTGTGTGTCGTCGTCGCCGGATGGATCACGAGAGACTTTGCATCCGCCACATTTGCCAGCAGAGAGAAAATCTGCAGATTGTCGATAAAGCAATGCGCTTCCTCCTGCCCGCCTCTGATATTAAACGTAAATATGCTGGCGCCTCCGTTTGGAAAATACCGCTTATATAAATCATGATCCGGATGATCCGGCAGCGACGGATGGTTAACACTTTCCACCATCGGATGCTGCGCCAAATATTCTACCACTCTCTTTGTATTTTCATTATGACGTTCAATCCTCAAAGAAAGCGTTTCCGTTCCTTGAAGCAGTAAAAATGCGTTAAACGGTGAAATCGAAGCTCCGGTATCACGAAGCAGGATTGCACGAATATAGGTTACGAATGCCGCCGCTCCTGCAGCTTCCGTAAATCTCACGCCATGATAGGACGAATTTGGTTCTGAGATCCATGGATAGCGTCCGCTGGCTGTCCAGTCAAACGTACCACCGTCTACGATAATGCCACCAAGCGATGTTCCATGCCCTCCGATAAATTTTGTTGCAGAATGCACGACAATGTCCGCGCCATGCTCGATCGGGCGGATCAGGTACGGCGTACCGAATGTGTTATCAACGACAACCGGAAGGCCATGCCGATGCGCGATCTCAGCGATCGCATCAATATCCGGAATATCTGAATTCGGATTTCCAAGTGTTTCCAGATAAATGGCCTTTGTATTATCCCGAATTGCTTCTTCAACCTTTGTAAGATCATGAATATCAACAAATGTTGCCGTAATTCCATACAATGGCAGAGTATTTTCCAACAAATTCGAGGTTCCGCCGTAAATCGTCTTCTGGGCAACGATATGCTCTCCGGCCGATGCCAGCGCCTGAATCGTATAAGTGATCGCCGCCGCGCCAGATGCAACCGCAAGTCCTGCGATACCGCCTTCTAATGCGGCGATCCGTTTTTCAAACACTTCCTGTGTAGAATTCGTCAGACGTCCGTATATATTGCCCGCGTCAGCAAGACTGAAGCGATCGGCCGCATGCCGGGAATTTTGAAACACATACGAGGTCGTCTGATAGATCGGCACGGCTCTCGCATCCGTAGCCGGATCCGGCTGTTCCTGTCCTACATGAAGCTGTAATGTTTCAAATCTTAAGTTTCTGTCTTTTCTCGTCATTTTTCCCATGATGTCACCCTTTATTCCTGAAACAACGGAGTGGAATAATAGCGGTCTCCGCTGTCCGGCAGTAATGCTACAATTGTCTTTCCTTTATTTTCCGGACGTTTTGCAAGTAAAATTGCCGCATGCAAAGCTGCTCCGGATGAAATGCCTACTAAAAAGCCTTCTTTCTTTGCCAACAGTTTGGCAGCATCAAAGCAAACGTCATTTCCGATCGGAAGAACTTCATCATAAATTTCGGTATTCAATGCTTTCGGAACAAAGCCCGCACCGATTCCCTGAATCTTATGCGCTCCGGATTTCCCGCCGGACAGTACCGGTGATGTTTCCGGTTCAACTGCAACAATCTGAATATTTGGATTTTGCTCCTTCAGATATTCTCCAACACCAGTCAATGTGCCTCCGGTGCCAACGCCGGCAACAAAGATATCTACCTGGCCGTTTGTATCACGCCAGATTTCCGGTCCCGTTGTCGCTCTGTGCGCCGCTGGATTGGCAGGATTTTCAAATTGTCCCGGTATAAAACTTCCTTCGATACTTGCAGCCAGTTCTTCTGCTTTATCGATCGCACCCTGCATGCCTTTCGTTCCATCTGTTAAAACAATCTCTGCACCATATGCCTTTAAGATATTGCGACGTTCTACTGACATCGTCTCCGGCATTGTCAGGATCATGCGATATCCTTTGACAGCAGCAATGGAAGCCAATCCGATTCCGGTATTCCCGGAAGTCGGTTCAATGATCACCGAACCTTCTTTTAACAGTCCGCGTTCTTCCGCATCCTCGATCATCGCCTTTGCCGCACGATCTTTTACACTTCCCGCCGGATTAAAATACTCCAGCTTCGTCAGGATCGTGGCCTCTAATCCCAGTTCCTTTTCAATATTTGTCACTTCTACAAGCGGTGTATTTCCAATTAAATCTAATGTTCCTTTATAAATTTTTTTTGCCATGATGAATGCCTCCTATAAACCCTATCAAATTAGTAAGGATTGATTGTAATATACACATAATAGTACTACTTCATACGGATGTCAAGCAAATTTTTTTCGTCGTCTAAATTCTCTGGGCAACCTCATGAAACTCAAAGTGCTTGGGACTGTGACGCGATTGCGTATATTCAAACATAATTCCATCATCGTTGTATGTTGAACTGCTTACAACAGCCACACAATTGCATCCATTTAATTCCAGATTCGTCTCATCCGTTTCATTGACAGGTTCCACCGTGATCACACGTTTTGTTGTTGCGATCGAGATGTTTAATTTTTCTTCCAAATACCGGTAAATGGACTCTTCTGCGATTTCAACAGACAGACTGGTCACCACTTCTTTTAAAAAATAATTGTGGTCGATAATAAGCGGGACGCCGTCTAAAATACGTACTCTCTGTATATAATAAACTTCTTTTCCCTTTTCCATACCTGTTTTTGTATGAATCTCATCATTTACACAAAGTTCTGAAAATAATATAACTTTAGTTGTATAATTTAAATCATTTCGTTTCGATGCTTCCGTAAATGATTCAATTCCACTCAATGTAAACTGTGCAGGATGTCCCGGCTGATAGATGACCCGTACGCCTTTCCCGTGAATTGACTGAGCATATCCTCCGGCACACAGATCCTTGATCGCGCGACGTACCGTGTTACGAGAACAGTCAAATTCCTGGATCAACATATGCTCCGAAGGAAGCAGATCTTTATAATTGTATTCACAATTTTCAATTCTTTCTTTCAGAACATGATAAATCTGTCTGTATTTGCTTTTTGGCATTGATGTCACTCCTTTCAAAACACCTGATGTTTAAACAAGCCATACTGTATTATTATAGTGGAACAATTCCCCAAAAGCAACCTAAAATAATTAAATTTTTCTTTACATTTTTACCTATTTATACTTGACTTGTTTAAACAAGTATGATATAACATAATTAAAGAACATGTTTAAACAAGTTTCTTGAGGCACACAACAAAGTAAAAAGAAAAGAATGGAGGAAAAAAATGGGTAAGTATGCAAAAGAAGCAGAAGAACTACTCGAATTAGTAGGTGGTAAACAAAACATTGCGGCAGTAACACACTGTGTAACGAGGATGCGTTTTGTATTAAATGATCCTGCAGCTGCAAACGTAAGCAAAATCGAAGCAATGAAAGTCGTAAAAGGAACATTCACACAGGCCGGTCAGTTCCAGGTAATCATCGGAAACACAGTTTCTGATTTTTACAACGATTTTACTGCCGTCGCAGGTATTGAAGGGGTTTCAAAAGACGCAGTTAAAAAAGCTGCGAAACAGAATCAGAATCCGGTACAGCGTGCGATCACAGCTCTGGCTGAAATCTTTGCTCCACTGATCCCAGCCATCATCACCGGAGGTTTGATCTTAGGTTTCCGTAACGTGATCGACAGTATGTATTTATTTGAAAATGGCACAAAGACACTGTGTGATTTGAGCCAGTTTTGGTCTGGAATCGACAGTTTCTTATGGCTGATCGGTGAAGCTATTTTCCATATGCTGCCGGTTGGTATCTGCTGGTCCGTTACAACGAAAATGGGAGCAACCGAAATGCTCGGTATCACGCTCGGTTTAACATTAGTATCCGGACAGCTTTTAAATGCCTATAATGTAGCATCTACTGCTGCTGCTGATATTCCTTATTGGGATTTCGGTGCATTCCACGTAAACATGATCGGTTATCAGGCACAGGTTCTTCCTGCAATCCTGGCAGCCTTCGTACTTGTTTATTTAGAGAGATTTTTCCGAAAGATTACTCCGCAGGTTGTTTCCATGATCGTTGTTCCGTTCTGCAGTTTAGTTCTCGCAGTTATTGCGGCACATTTCATCGTTGGTCCGATCGGTTGGCAAATCGGTTCTGCTATCTCAAACGTTGTTTATGCAGGAATCACAGGTTCCTTTAAGGTAGTATTTGGTGCAATTTTTGGTTTTGTTTATGCTCCGCTGGTTATCACCGGACTTCACCATATGACAAACGCTATCGACCTTCAGTTAATCGCTGATTACGGCGGAACAATGTTATGGCCGATGATCGCGCTTTCTAACATCGCTCAGGGATCAGCTGTACTTGGTATGATCTTCTTACAGAGAAAAAATGCAGAAGCACAGGAAGTTAATATCCCGGCATGTATCTCCTGTTATCTTGGTGTAACAGAACCTGCCATCTTCGGTGTTAACTTAAAACACACCTTCCCATTTGTATGCGGTATGATCGGTTCTGCATGTGCAGCTATCATCTGTGTTGCTACAGGAACCATTGCAAATGCGATTGGTGTCGGTGGTATTCCTGGAATTCTTTCCATCCGCCCGTCTTCTATGGTTACATTTGCAATCGCAATGATTCCGGCAATCGTTCTGCCATTTGTTCTTACTACAATTGTGGGTAAGAAAAAACTGAATGAAGTTCCAGCAGATGCTGAAGAAGCTCCTGAAGCTGAAGAAATCATGGATGAAGAAGTAACAGAATTAAAGGCATTCTTAACAGGTAACGTTATCCCTGTAGCAGAAGTAAATGATGGTGTATTTTCTGCCGGCATTATGGGTGACGGTCTGGCTATTGAACCTGAAAATGATATTGTATATGCACCGGCAAATGGTAAGATTGAAACCGTAATGGAAGATTCCAGACATGCATGTGTTCTGTCTCTCGCAAATGGAATGCAGCTTCTGATCCATGTCGGATTAGATACTGTCAGCATGCAGGGCGATGGATTTGAATATTTTATTAAGCTCGGTGATTATGTCAAAGCAGGTGATCCTCTGATCAAATTTGACCGCGATAAAATTAAAAAAGCTGGTTTCAGAGATGTAACAATGCTGATCATCGCTGAAGAAGGCAATGCAAAAAATATTCAACTGAAAACAGGTATGCACGCTGTTGCAAAAGAGACTCAGATTATCAGTCTCGGATAAGGATAATATGGAAATGAGAGGGGAATCCAACGAGTGGGTGAAATAGAAGGATTTGGGTGTTGATGATATATGGATCCCCCTTTCATTTATAAAATGCAATATAAAATAGAACGTATATCAATAATCTCACAGGGGGAAAGTCTTCAGGAACTGTGGCATTTCTGAAGATAACTATGTGAAATTACTTGGAAACTATAAAAATGTTCTTTGTAATGTAATATTCAAATGATTTTGCATCCGTACGAAAAAAAGATTTGCAAATCAAACTAAAAAGGAATCGTTCCCATCATCAGAACGATTCCTTTTTGGTTTTTAATTCTTTTTTTCTCCAAGAAAATAGAACGGATTTCCTTCTTCCGATTCTAAGAAATGCATCAGCTGATACGCGCACATAATCGCCACATTCTCTTCTTTTAGGATCCTGCGCACTTCTTCTTTATCCGCGATCACGATCTGGATTTCTTCGGAATCTTCCTGTCCATCAAGGCTCGGCTTACCGCTCGCATATCCGTAAACCGTTCCGCACGATTCATCCGTCATGCCAATAGTCGTAAAAAACGGCTTACTATACATATCCGGCACATCAATTGCCTGCAGATCAAGACCGGTTTCTTCCTTTAATTCACGGATGCCGGCCTCCTTAAAGTCTTCGCCGTCTTCACAAAGTCCGGCAGGAAATTCATAAATATATCCGTCAATCGGATAACGATATTGACGGATCAATACGACTTTATCCCGTTTTTCTCCATATACACTGAAAATGATCACCCCGTCAGCATTATTTTCATGTGTTACGGCTTTTAATTCTTCCATCGTTTTTGCTCTGGACGCCACAAAATATTTGGAATGCCGTCCGCTCTTATGCGTAACATCAAAGGTAAAAAAGTTTAAAAACTTATGTTTTGTTTCCTGTGTGATCTTACGGATCAATCCCATATCATATCTTCCTTTCCACTTTTATAGAGAAGCGCCTCCTCTGAAGTTTTGATCAGATACGCCATTGCTTCTACCGGATAGCGCCCTACCGCTGTTTCTCCCGTCAGCATAACGGATTTTGCCCCATCAAGCACTGCATTAAAAATATCGCTCACTTCCGCTCTCGTAGGAACGGCTCGGGTTTCCATCGAAGCCAGCATCTGAGTAACGACCATAAACGGTTTTCCGGCAATCCGGCACTGTCTGGCAATTTCTTTTTGCAATACTGGAAGCTTCCACAGATCCACTGCATTTCCAAGATCCCCGCGGGCGATCACGATCTCATCCGCCTCTTCCAGCAGTTCCGGCAGGATTTCCACCCCCTCCAGGCTCTCTAATTTTGCAAAAATACGGATATCATCCGCTCCATGTTTATGTAATTCCTCTCTTAAATTCGTTATATCTTTTTTATTACGGACAAATGGCAGCATAACGCCGGTCACGCCGTATTCCTTCGCCACTTTCAGATTTTCTTTATCCGCATCGGTCAATGTCGGCACCGGGATCGAGATTCCCGGAAGAGCGATGCTCTTTCTCTGGACGACTTTCCCACCGCGCAACACCTTACACTTGATATCTGCCGGTTCATCGCTGATATGTTCTACGACCTTTAACAAAATCTTGCCGTCATCGATCAGAACTTCCTGTCCTTCTGTCAAATACGGCAAAATATGCCGTGGCAAAGGCAGCGCGTCCATATAAACTTCCTGTCTGTCCTGCCATTCCAGATTGATATTCATACGCCCGATCCTAAGTTCCGGTCCCTGCAGATCGATCAACAGTTCCGGCTTCAAAATCCCTTCCTGAGATGCCGCCGCCTGGTATTTTGTGATCCAGTCACTGCTTCCCTCCAGATTTGTATGCGATAAATTCAACCGGATCCCCGACATTCCCTGTCGGAACATCCTCCTTAATATATTCATATCCGCACAAGCCGGTCCCAATGTTGCATAATAAACCATGATAATCCCCCTTTTCAATGGCTTTCTAACTTTATTCCTATTATATATAATATACTACGCTATTTCTACTTATTTCTGCGTAAATGTCATATGCGCAGAATACAAAATCGCCTCTAACACTCCTCCGGCAATGCATCTCGCCTTATCCGAAATCGTATCACAATTATCTTTTTCTTCCATCCGGGGGTCAATATCCGCAATCTTAAATCCCTTTGTCACCGGATATCCTTCACGAATAATCCCTCTTAAAATTCCTGTCAAACTCGCCGTTACATCGACTCGCTCATTTCCATGTTCAATCCAGCCGATCACATCTCCCTTTTCTACTTCATCCCCGATATGATGAATTTCATGAAAAATACCTTCCTCAGGAGAATGCATCACGCGCTCTTTTCCATATCCGGCGATCACACCCGGAATGCCGGTATTCGGGATTGCACATCCTTCCGTAATAATCCTCCCAAGACGATGTCCGCGTTTTGTTTCGATGACATAATGGACGTCTTTCCCCGCTTCAAATCCCGGACCAAGTGCGATCGTCATCGGCGCCATATCTTTCTTTGTTCCCAGATTCCTTTTTGCCAAGATTGCATCCACAACAACCGTCGGTCTGCATATGCGGATCACATCCCCTTCCGGATCGACCATCAACGGAACACAACCATCCAAAACCGCTTGTTCTGCTTCCTCCAGATTCTGTACGAGATGACAAGTGACGTCCTCAACTGTCTGACTCCCATTATATACCGCATCCGAAAATGCGACTTTTCTGCGGATCGAAGACGGATACTGGCATTCCAGGATCAGCACTTTTAATCCGCTCTTCCATAATTTATAAATCGTGCCGGTGGCAAGATCTCCGCCCCCGCGCACAACAATCCATTCTTTTGTCATGATTCTTTTAAAAACTCCTTTATCTGAGCCAAAACGAGTCCCATCAGCTTCGTTCTGGCTTCCACACTTGCCCATGCCGTATGCGGCGTAATGATCAATTTCCCACTGTCCTGTATCCTAAGCAGCGGATGACCAGACGTCATCGGCTCATGACAGAGGACATCCAGTCCTGCGCCTGCAATTTCATTCTGTTCCAAAGCATCGCCCAGATCTTCTTCCACAACGATCGGTCCCCTTCCAAGATTTAAGAAAATACAGTTCTTTTTCATTTTTGAAAAAGCCTTTGCATCGATCATCCCCTTTGTGTGCACATTCAACGGAGCATGCACGGAAATAATATCGGATTCTTTATACAGCGTATCCAGATCTACCTGATGATATCCTTCCTGCGGACTCTGTCCGGACGCCGATGCATAGATCACATTTGCACCAAATGCTTCCGCAATGGCGGCAACGCGCCTGCCAATCGCTCCAAGTCCGATAATCCCCCATGTTTTCCCATATACTTCATGAATTTCCTGTGTAAGATCTGTAAAAATATCAGACTTCGCATATGCGCCGCTTTTAACAAACCGATCATAGTAGGCCAACTTTTCCATCACATAAAACAATAGGGCAAATGTATGCTGAGCAACGATCTCCGTCGAATATCCCGCCACATTTCTCCACGCAATGCCCCTCTGTGCCAAATAAGCTTTATCAAGATTATCCGTTCCCGTCGCCGCTTCACAGACCAGTTTTAAATGATCCGCCTTTCCGATCGTCTTTTCATTGACCGGAATTTTATTCACTACGAGAATATCCGCATCTTTTGACCGCTCCAGACTTTCTTGTTCCGTCGAATTCTCATATTTTATGACTGTTCCCAACGCATCAAATCCCGACAGATCAATATCTTCTCCAATGGTCTTTACGTCTAAAAAAACAATGTTCATCCTCTACCTCCGGCTGTATTCTCTGTTAAAAAGCGTATGATCCTGATGATCGATACGCTTTGATTGTTCAGTCTTTACTTTTATAATACAATCTGCAGTGGCAATACCCTTCGAATTCCGGATCTGCAATCTGCTCACGAAATTCCTGACAAATGCATTTATTCTCCGGAATCACCGGCAGCTTACAAGGGCAATATCCCCCTTTTCTTTTTAAGCCTTCCTGAATCTTCTTTACCATATCCTGATCTTCATTAAAACGAACTGCCATATAACACCTCCGCAATCTATCGGAAAACTTTATCCAATTCTGCTTTCAGCGCAGCTTCATCCATATATCCGACAACTTGTCCCACTTTATTGCCATCTTTAAAAAATAATAATGTCGGTATATTTACGATACCATATTTAATCGCTGTATTCATATCCGCATCAATATCAAATTTGTAAAAATCCACATTCTGATATTCTCCAGAAACTTTATCCACGATCGGAGATAACATCGCACATGGTCCGCACCAGTCTGCATAAAAATCTACCACTGCTGCATTCGCTTTTTCTACAAGTTCAAACGTTGTTATTTTCTTTACTGCCATTTTCAGTACCTCTCAATTTATCCATTTTTTATTATGATCATTTTTGATTAAATCCATCCATAGTCACCGCCGGTGATTGCAAGGCTGAGCAGTGTATCCATCTTTTCCACTTCTTCTCCCTCGCACACCTGGAGCAATTTTGCCATCGGTTCCAGATCAGGCATCTCTTCATCCGGTCCGATTTCCATATCAATGTCCATATCACAATCCGGACAATGAATCACCGGCATGACCTTGATATCCAGAAATCTTTTTCCACACTTACTGCATTCATAGAAACCACACACCTGGGTTCCTTCCGGTAAATAATACATTTCCGTTACCCCACTCTCTAAAAAATATTCTTTCTATATAAGATATCACATTTTATCCCAAAATAAAACAGAAAAAACCCGGCTTTCTAAACGCACAAAAAGGACGGATATCTTATTTTATAAATATTAATCAAGATATCCGTCCTTATAATGATTCTTCAATCATGAAATTTTAAATTCCTTTCTTAAATAATCAATTTGAGTTTCTAAATCTTTATAAAATTATCTGTTGTTTAAGAGTTATAAAACGACTTTGAAAAATAAATGACTTAATAATTAATGGATTATTACACGACTATTATGGTATCATACGTTAGTAAAATAAAATCTTAGTAATTAAGTATTCCTGGTGGTCATGTCCCCCTTCTAACTTTTATACAAATAATTTCGATTTTTCTTCTCTATTCAGTTGTATTCTTAAGTTCAAGTGGTCATTAGCCTTATTATTTTTCTTACTCTTTATGATTGTTGAATGACGAATGCTCTACTCACCGATTCAATGTTTATTTGGTTTGAACACTTTCTCTTAATAAAATTTGGAATAAAATTAAATTGTCTGGTGGTCTGTCCTCCTATTTCGTAATATTTGAACCGTTTAAATTAATTTAAGTTTTTGGTGGTCCGTACCTCCTTCGTTAGATTAATCAAACAATTTTTTAAGTTGTAGTTCTTGTTAATTTGTTTGATTTATTTTATACTGTTATTATACACTATAATACAAAATTGTCAATACTATTTTTTAAAATTTTTATATTTTCAGAATTTTCAGATAATTTATGTTTTTTCCGCATCTTACGCCCATTCGATCAAGTCTTTTACCACTTCTCCGGCAATGATCAATCCCGCCGCCGAAGGAACGAACGCCATACTTCCCGGCGCCAGCCGCCCTGCTGTTCCTTTTTTCTCTCCATCATCCGCACCTTCTGCCAAAGGCTTGACAGGCACTTCTTTCGAATATACAACCTTCAGTTTCTTCACACCGCGCTTTTTCAATTCTTTTCGCATCACTTTGGCAAGCGGACAGACGGATGTCTTATAAATATCTGCCACTTCAAACTCCGCGGCATTCATCTTATTGCCCGCTCCCATTGCACTGATCACCGGCACACCGGCCTCCTCTGCCTGTAAGATGAGTGCGATTTTCCCGGTTACTGTATCAATCGCATCCACAACATAATCATACTTTGTAAAATCGAACTGATTCGCAGTATCCGGCATATAAAAAGTCTGATATGTACGCACAATACAATCCGGATTAATATCCAGGATCCGCTCCTTTGCCACATCCGTTTTATACTTCCCGACCGTCTTTCTCGTCGCTATGATCTGTCTGTTCAGATTGGTCAGGCTGACCTTATCACTGTCGATCAGATCCAGTGCTCCGACACCGCTTCTTACAAGTCCTTCCACAACATAACCGCCGACACCGCCAATCCCAAATACTGCAACTCTGGACCGTTCCAGCCGCTCCATCTTCTCTTTTCCGATCAATAATTCACTTCTTGAAAACTGATTTTCCATCGCCTATTCCTCATCACTTTCAATTAAATCCGCGAGAGTTACGCTGTCCGTGTATTCATTGATCACCTTTCGCAGTCCTTCCCAAAACTGTACTGTCTTACACTCTTTATAACGCATACACCGGTTCGGTTCATCTTCAATACATGTGATCGGAGAAAGGCTTCCTTCCGTTGCCCGTAAAATCTGTCCGACCGTATATTTCTTCGGATCGTATGCCAGCTTATATCCTCCGTTATTTCCGCGAAAACTCTTAACATAACCTGCTCTTGTGAGCAACGGCATAATCTGTTCCATATATTTGATCGTAATTCCCTGACGTTCGGAAATATCCTTCAGCGGAATACAAGTTTCCTTACTATACACTGCCAGATCGATCATAATGCGTAGCGCGTAGCGTCCTTTTGTTGATATCTTCATATTCTCCCTGCCTTTATCCTAAATTTAATTCCTACTTTATACATATATTATGCGGGATTACTTCCAAAACGTCAAGTTTTTCTGATTTTCCTCTTCCTTTCCTATCATTTCAAAAATAGATGAAAGAAAAGACACCTCCCGTAGAATCGTCATTACTGACATGGAATTCTGTTGGAGATGTCTTTATAGGGCATCGGAGTTGAAATATGTTATTATCCGACAGCTCTTTCTTTTATAAATCCAACTCTCTGATAATATTGGCAAGCATTGCTGCCGACTCCTGCAGTTTTTCTTTTTCTTCCTTATTTAATGTAATCGGAACTTTGGTTTCTATGCCGTTTTTTCCGACAATTGCCGGCATACTCAGTACAACATCATGAATCCCGTATTCCCCATGCATCATAGATGATACCGGCAGAATCGTCTTCTCATCCCGCAAAATGACTTCACAAATACGTTCTACCGCCATTGCGATCCCATAATAGGTCGCATCTTTTTTATCGATGATCTCATATGCGCTGTCTCTGACTTTATCTGCAATCCTCTTCGCTGCCTTTTCATGATCTTCATAATATCCCCGCATTTCACAAAAGTCTTCCAATGCGATTCCCGATACATTCGTACTGCTCCACGCCGCAATTTCGCTGTCTCCATGCTCCCCGATAATAAAGGAATGCACACTTCGGCTGTCAACTTGAAGATGTCGGCTAAGTTCATAGCGTAATCTTCCGGTATCCAGCATCGTTCCGGAACCGATCACTCTGTTTTCCGGCAGCCCGGATATCTTAAGCGCCACATATGTCAAAATATCAACCGGATTAGCAACGATCAGCAAAATACCTCTGCAATCTCTTTTTACGATTTGCGGAATAATATTTTTAAGAATTCCGACATTTTTATAGACAAGATCTAAACGGGATTCCCCAGGCTTCTGACCTGCGCCCGCAGTGATCACAATAATCGCCGCATCTACAATATCATCATAATTGCCCGCATATATTTTCATCGGACGTCCGAAGGAAGCACCATGACTAATATCCATTGCTTCCCCTTCTGCCTTTTCCTGATCCTGATCGATCAATACCATTTCCGAAAACAGTCCGCTCTGCATCAAACTGAATGCCGACGCCGACCCCACAAATCCACATCCGATCACGGCAATTTTTCTTAAATTCACATTTTTCTCCTCGTTCATCCTATCAAACCTCCTGCTTTTCTTTAGCATGGCTGTTTTTAGAAGAAACATTCAAAAAAATTTTATTTTCCTGTAAAATAACCTTATAATTATGATAAACTATAGCGAACTATAAACGATCAGGAGGAACTATCATGTCATTTACAGGCATTTTCAGAGCAAAAGATGGTCTCGTCGCGCTCGCGGATTCGAAAGGATCGATGGAAAGAAACGGCCAATTAACCGAAGATCCAACGAGAAATCCACAGAAACTTTTTATATTTTCAGGCGGAACTGCTGTCACATACGGTGCCAATCAGATCCTCGTTCAGAACCGAAATCAACTTTTTACTGGTAAAGTGTTTATTGAGGATCTGGTCAACGACTATCTTGCCAAACATCACACGCTGGATTCTAATTTTTTTCAAACGCTTCTGATTAAAATGGGGACAAATCCTTCAAATAAAAAGGAAGCCGTAGAATTTATCATCGGAAGGAAAATATGGACCGGCGAATACCGCATCGAGCTTCACCGTATCGGATATGATTATTATGTAGAAAAAATCGGCTCCGCCACCCAACACTATTTTCTAGGTGGCTCTGAATTGTATAAACAGGCATTTGAGCAATTCCACTTTATCTCACATGCCACTTCTGTCGAAATCTTACGAAAATACGTCGCAGGAAAATTACAGCAGTTGATTGACTTGTATGATCAGGTACTTCCCTATAATCCCGTCGGAGGAAGTGTAAAGTCCTATGTACTTCGATAAAAATTTTCATTCCTGATGCAAAAAAAGGCAAAAGAAATGGATACTGCCACAAGTATCGATCAGACTACCGCTCCATACGCAGTATCCTCAATCTGACTCCGTAGAAAATCAGTGGCTCCTACCGCTTAAAGAAAAGCAAGTTGGATTTTAGTCGGTAGAATCCAGCAGTCTTCTACGGAGCATTTCAAAGGCCCCTCCCTTTTTAAGCGGTAGGGGACCCCCAAATCCTACGGAGCATTCCAAAGACCCCCTCCTTTTTGAGCGGTAGTAGCCCTCAAAATCCTACGGAGCATTCCAAAGGCCCCTCCCTTTTTAAGCGGTAGGGGACCCCCAAATCCTACGGAGCATTCCAAAGCCCCCTCCTTTTTAAGCGGTAGAGAGGGCCATACGTACAAATTTACTGTCCTCTCAGCAGAAAATCACCGGCTCCTGCTGTTTCTAATGCTTATGATATTTTCTCTTTGATTCCTCGTACTTTGGCTCACAAGTCAGATGGATGCCAAGTTTATGAAATGTATTCTCATCCACAGAAGACAGCAATACCGTTGTATGCGCTTCACAGTCTTTCAACAACGGAAGCTGAGACATCGCGAGTTTGGCGACATCGCTGCTGGCTGCACTCGCTGACAATGCGATCAGAATCTCATCCGTGTGAAGTCTTGGATTCTGGCTTCCCAGATACTGCGTTTTCAAAGTCTGGATAGGTTCAATTGCTTCCGGCGAAACCAATTTCACTTCATGATCAATTCCGGCAAGCTCTTTTAAAGCATTCAGCAGGGCCGCAGCGGAAGCACCCAGCAGGTCGCTCGTTTTTCCGGTTACGATTCTGCCGTCCGGAAGTTCGATTGCTGCTGCCGGATGATCCGTTTCCTCTTCCAGTTTTAAAGCCACGCCTACGATTTTGCGGTCCTTTACTGTTACCTTAGCCTGGCGCATCAGAGATTCCAGTTTAAACTGGTCATCCTTTGTTTCACCCGTCCGTTTTTTATCGCACAAACATTTGAAATATCGGCGGATGATTTCCTGCTGAGAAGCGCGGCAGCATACTTCATCATCAATAATGCAGTTTCCGGCCATATTAACACCCATGTCCGTCGGAGATTTGTAAGGGCTCTTTCCGGAGATCAATTCAAACATTGCATTTACGACCGGGAAGATTTCGATGTCCCTGTTGTAATTGACCGTCGTTTCCCCGTATGCTTCTAAGTGAAAGGAGTCGATCATATTAACATCGTTTAAGTCTGCGGTCGCCGCTTCATAGGCTAAGTTGACCGGGTGCTTTAACGGAATATTCCAGATTGGAAATGTTTCAAATTTTGCATAGCCGGCCTCTATGTTTCGCTTATGTTCGTGGTAAAGCTGTGACAGACAAGTTGCCATTTTGCCGCTTCCCGGTCCGGGAGCTGTTACCACAACTAATGGACGTTCTGTTTCAATATAGTCATTTCTTCCGTATCCTTCGTCGCTCACAATATATTCCACATTGCCCGGATAGCCGGGAATCTTATAGTGACGGTATGATTTGATGCCAAGAGCGTCCAGACGGCGCTGAAACTGTTCTGCTGCCGGCTGATCCGCATACTTTGTCAGACAGACACTTCCAACATATAAACCTACCGATTGAAAAGCATCAATCAGACGGAGTACATCCATATCATACGTAATACCATAATCGCCGCGGATTTTATTAGACTCAATGTCTTCTGCGCTAATAACGATAACAATTTCTGCCTGGTCTTTTAACTGAAGCAGCATCTGGAGCTTAGAATCCGGTTCAAATCCCGGCAGCACTCTGGAAGCATGGTAATCATCAAAAAGCTTGCCGCCAAACTCCAAATACAATTTATTGTCAAACTGTGCAATTCGTTCCCGGATATGTTCCGACTGCATTGCAAGGTATTTCTCATTGTCAAATCCCTTTTTCATAGATAACTCCTTCATTTGTTCATATTTCAACAATTTTTTTCATATTTTTTAACTATTCTACTATAACACCAAAAGATAATTAAGAAAATACTTTTTCTGCTAAATTATCGACAGTGACTGCAGATAGTGTGTGTCCGGCGAAAAATAAAAAAGAAACCGGCGATTCCATTCCAAAAAGATCCGCCGGTCTCCACTATTACTCCATATTTTATCCTTTGGCAGTGTTGTTCCTTTTTGCTGCCTGTGCTTATACTTCCTCAATTGCATTGACCGGACATTCTGACAGGGCTTCCTGTGCTGCATCAATGTCCGTATCAATATTTAACGCTCTGGAAACGCCCTCATCGGTCATTTCGAACACTTCCGGACAGAGATTTGTACATAAGCCGCAGCCAATACAATTTTCATTGACATAATATTTCATCATAAACACCTCTTTTATATTTATGATATTCATTATGTCCATTTTTTCGAAATTTATGATTCCAATTCAGCTAAAATTTCTTTTAATTTTGCCAGAACGGCATCCTCATCCATCCTGCCGATCGTCTCCGAAGCCGCTCTTTTCAGATTTTCGCTGGCATTTCCGACCGCATAACTGTATTTTGCCCTTTCCAACAAGAAGATATCATTGTCCGCGTTTCCAAACGCTGCGGTCTCGTCGTATGTAATGCCGTAGTGTTCCTGGAGAATGGACAGCGCCCTTCCTTTGTTGCAGTTCTTTCCGGTAAAATCAAGGTATACGCGTCCTGCGATACAGACGTCCATATGATCAGACCATTCGGCTTTCAGACGGTTTTCCAGGTCTTTTGGAATTCCATCCGGATGATAGAGGGAAACTTTTGTAATCCCATCCAGTACTTTTAAGTCGGGAACCGTTTTGATCTGACAGCCATAGCTTAACGTCAGCTCATAAAATTCCTGTTCTTTTTCATCGATATAATTCCAGTCCGGTTTGCTTGGCATATAGGTAAAGCCACGGTCGGAAAGAGATTCCAGCTCTTTGGCGAGCTTCGGATAATCGCCATCAGCAAATTTCATCGTCTGGGAAAAGTCTTTTGTACAGATATCCGTTCCGTTATCTGCAAGATAGGCAATCTCATCCCGAATCGGTGCAAACACTTTTTTTATACTCGTTTTCTGACGACCACTTGCAGCGACGAACATTACGCCCTTTTCCTGCAGTTTCCGGATCACTTCAAAATATTCCGGATTCAGATCCATGCTGCTTTCCGGAACAAGCGTATCATCTACATCAGTAACAATTAATCTAATCATTCTTCTACATTCCTCTCATCTTTGGTATGCTTATTCTAAAACAAAACTTCCGATTTCGCAATGAAAAATAAAATCAGAAAGATACGCTGATCCTCGTCCCTCTTCCCGGCGCGCTGTCTAGCTTGATCGAAGCACCGTGAATCTCCACGATATGTTTTACGATCGCAAGGCCGAGACCGGTACCTCCCGTCTCTCTGGAACGGCTCTTATCGACGCGGTAAAATCGTTCAAAAACGTGCTCCTGCATTTCTTTGGAAATCCCGATTCCGTTATCTTCCACCCGCAGATAGCCTCTTCCGTTGCGGTTTCCCGCATAAACGAGTACTTTGCCGCCCTCGTTGTTATATTGGATCGCATTTTGGATCAGATTCACGATCATTTCACGGATCATATGCTGTTCTCCGTATACAAGACAGTTCATTCCGCTGAATATGATCTCCACATTTCTCCTTTGCGCATTGACGTTCAGCGATTGCACGCATTCCTTTGCAATCTCATAGAGATCCACGTGGGCAAATTCATGTATGACTTCCTGGTGATCAAGTTCCGATAACTGAATAATATCGTTGATCAGGGCGAGCAGCCGATCTGCATTTTTACGTATCTGACTTGCAAAATAAATTTCCTGATTCGGCTGAGCCATGTGATTTTCAATCAGTTCCGCATAACCGGAGATCGCTGTCAACGGCGTCTTCAGTTCATGAGATACACTCGCTGTAAAATCCTGCCGGCTTTTAGCGATCGACAGGATATTTTCATGTTGAAGCCGGATTTTATCCGCAAATGGAACCAATTCTTTGTAAGCCGGTTCCTGTGAGCTATCATCCAGATTTTCTGCCATTTTTTCAATCGGGATTAACAACTGCTTCGTAAGGACATAGGAAATCCATATACAGAGCAGAATGATCGCGGATACGAGCCATATAATAAATGGCATAGAAGACAAGAAAATACTGAGGATCGTTCTTGCCTCTGTCGCAACACGGATAACCGTGCCATCTTCCAATTTTAACGCATAATAATAGGTGTCCATGTCGAGCGTATCCGACCGCCTTACTTCTTCTCCAACTCCCGTTTTGAAAGCTTCCTGTATCTCTGTTCTGTCTTTATGATTTTCGAGCAAAGTAGCATCTTTGTCATTATCATAAAGAACCGTTCCATCAGCATCTACCCAAGTGATTCTGAGATTTTCCTCTGTCAGGTCATTCAGACTCTGAAGTTCTCCATTGAGGTCTTCCGGATCCGACGATTCATAGATCTGCTGCAATAAGCCCATACTTCTGATCAGTTCCGCTTCGATACGCAGATCGTTTCGTACCTGACGCTTAAATAAATTGTAATAAATGGTTGTTGTTCCTACTGTCGTTGCGACTACCGCCAAAACCGCGATGATCGCAAGCCTTATGTTAATTTTTTGTTTCATACTGTTTTCTCAATGATATATCCTACATTTCGAACTGTTCGAATAATTTTTCCGGAATCTCCAAGTTTTTTTCGAAGCGTTTTAATATGTACATCCACTGTCCTGGATTCTCCTTCAAAATCCGTTTCCCATACCTGCCTCATGATCGCTTCTCTTGATAAAACAATTCCACTGTTCATCATCAGATAACGGAGCAGTTCATATTCTTTGAACGTCATTTCAACCTCTTCCCCGTCTACCTTTACTTTTCGCTTCTCGTGATTTAAGACAACGGAACCGATCTGGTATTGTTTCGGTTTGGAATCCTGTGTTCTTCGCAGAAGTGCTTTCACTCTGGAAAGCAGCTCCATAATGGAAAACGGTTTTTTAATATAGTCATCTGCGCCATCGTCCAGGCCTTTGACCATATCCATTTCCGTTGATTTTGCCGTTACCATGATTACCGGAAGCCGTCTCGTCTCTTCCTTTTTTCTCAGATCACGAATGATCTCATAGCCGTCTTTATCCGGCAGCATAATATCAAGCAAAACAAGATCCGGAATCTTTTCTTCCAGTTTTTTATAAAAATCCTTTGCATTATCAAATGCTTCCACTTCATAATTACTATTTTTTAAGGCAATGGTTTCTATCTCTCTAATATTATCATCATCTTCTACTACGTAAATTAATGTCATATCGACTGCCTCCTCCATTACAAACTAAGTATTCCTTTTAATACTATCACAATTTGTAAAATTGAATGTAAAATCTTTGTAAAATTTCAACATCCGCAGGAAGATAGCAATTTCACAGAAAAACAGGATATGACCGCCCGGTCATATCCCGCTTTGTCTTTTGTCTTTTAGTTGTTGTTATCCTGTTTGTGATCATCCAGTGCGAATAAGATCCATTCTGCAATATTAACGGCATGGTCACCGATTCGTTCAAAATATTTTGCGACCATCAGCATATCCGCTGCCTGCTCACTGCACTGCGGATTTTTCTGAATCTGCTCGATCAACTTTTTCTTTTCCTGATCAAATAATTCATCGACGATGTCATCATGATCGATCACTTCCTGCGCTGTCTCTTTGTTCTGCAGTGTATAACTTTCAATACTCTTGATCAGCATGGTAATCGTCTCTGCCGCCATCTTTTTCAAGAACTTCAGGTCGATCATATACGTATGTTTTGCCATTGTTCTCGTAATTTCGCAAATATCCGCTGCCTGATCGCCGATTCGTTCCATATCGGTTACAATTTTCTGTGTCGATGCGATAAATCTCAGATCACTTGCCAGAGGCTGCTGCTGCAGCAGAAGCTGGAAACAAATACCTTCGATCTTCTTCTGCTGATGATTGATCTTTGCATCATTTTCCATTGTTTCTTTTGCCAGTTCGACGTCCTGATTCAGCAGGGCATCTACTGCATGTTCAATTGATTTTTCAATCATGGAACCCATATTGATCAGTTCCTGATTTAAATTTTCTAACTGTTCCGCATATTTAATACGCATTTTCATGTTCCTGTTCCTCCATTATCTAACATCAACCGAATCTTCCGGTAATATAATCTTCTGTTCGTTTATCCTGTGGATATGCAAATAGATTATTCGTATCGCCATATTCGATCATTTCTCCCAGAAGGAAAAATGCTGTGTCATCAGAAACACGAACTGCCTGTTGCATGTTGTGTGTTACAATTACGACTGTATAGGTCTTTTTTAATTCTTCCATTAAGTCTTCAATCTTTGAAGTCGAAATCGGGTCCAGCGCAGAAGTTGGCTCATCCATTAACAGGACGTCCGGCTGTACTGCCAATGCTCTGGCAATACAAATTCTCTGCTGCTGTCCACCGGAAAGGCTCAGTGCTGATTTCTTTAAACGATCCTTTACTTCATCAAAAATAGCAGCGCCTCTCAGACTTTCTTCTACGATCTGATCCAGTTTTTGTCTGTCTTTGATGCCATGTACACGTGGCCCATAAGCAATGTTGTCATAAATGCTCATAGGAAATGGGTTGGGCTGCTGAAACACCATGCCCACCTTTTTTCGAAGAACCGTTGTATCAACATTTGCACCATAAATATCTTCTCCGTCAAGCATAACCTGACCGGTAATTTTTACATTATCTACCAGGTCATTCATACGGTTTAATGTCTTCAA
>DVKZ01000005.1 GCA_018715775.1 Candidatus Fimousia stercorigallinarum
CCTTGATCCTTTATGTTTCGGGAGGAACGGATCATATGTACAATTATGTGATACTATTTGTTTCGATTCTCTGCATGAGTATGTTCTTTTCGATCCACTACCTCACGATTTATTATCTGCTTCAGCCATATAATGCAGGAACAGAAATAAAGAGTGGAATGTATCAGATCATTATGGCTGCGACATATCTGGTCTGCTACTTTTTGATGCAGGTACAAATGCCGCTCCTCATATTTGGGGCTGCCTGTATTGCATTTTGCATTTTGTATTCAATTATTGCCTGTGTTCTTGTTTATCGGTTTGCACCAAAAACATTTCGTCTGAGGACATAGCAAACGGCAGCGATTTGCGGTAAATGATGGGAAAAACTGGAAAATATCTGATTTTTTTTATACAAATGGAGGTTAAATATGTTAATTGATTTTAATTATGTTGACAATTGTTGTAGAGCGATAATAGTTGGAGTAAATATAATAACGGAGAGAATAATATGACGATCAGAGAAAAAATGCACAATACAGAACTTTATTTACCAACAGATCCGGAAATAATGAAAGAACAGCAAGGTTATATGAACCTTCTGTATGATTTTAATCATACCCGTCCTACAGAATCGGATAAAAGAGAAGCACTGTTAAAGGAGCTGTTTGCAGATCTGGGAGAGGGATGTTTTATCGAACCGCCTCTGCATGCAAATTGGGGAGGTCATCATGTACATTTTGGTAAAAATGTATATGCAAATTTTAATTTAACGTTAGTAGATGACACGCATATTTATATCGGGGATCATACGATGATCGGTCCAAATGTTGTTATTGCCACAGGCGGACATCCGCTGTTGCCGGAACTGCGTCAGAAAGGATATCAATATAATGTACCGGTTCATATTGGAAAAAATTGCTGGATCGGTGCGGGAGCTATTATTGTCCCGGGAATTACGATTGGAGATCATTCTGTCATCGGGGCAGGAAGCGTTGTTACGAAAGACATTCCTTCGAATGTTCTGGCAGTCGGTAATCCATGTAAAGTGCTGCGTGAAATCAGCGACTATGACAGAGAATATTATTATAGGGACAGGAAAATTCATTGGTAATAATATGAAAACGTATAGAAGTGGGGCGAACTAAATGGAACAGTTGATCATGATCGTGGAGGATGACATAACGCTTGCAGCGGGTCTTACGAGAGCACTAAAATCAAGCGGCAGAACGATAAAAAGCTGTGGCCGGATAGCAGAAGCACGGCGTTTGATTCAACAGAAGAAGCCAGATCTCATCATTTTAGATGTGAATCTTCCTGATGGCAGTGGTTTTGATTTTTTAACAGAACTGCGGACGAAGGATAATTTTCCGATTATTTTACTTACTGCAAATGATATGGAAGCGGATATTGTAGCAGGTTTAGAAGGCGGAGCAGATGATTATATTACAAAACCGTTCAGCCTCGCAGTTCTTCGTGCAAGAGTTCATGCACAGCTGCGAAGGAAAGAGGAGAACGAAAAGTCGAAAGATCAGGGCTTTGTGTGGAAATCCGGCAGATATCGATTTGATTTTGATCAAATGGAATATTATGTGGATGATAAGTTGGTAGAATTAAGTAAAAATGAGCAGAAACTGCTCCGTATTCTGATAGAGAACGAGGGGATCACGATGCGCAGAGAGAATCTGATTGACAGGATATGGACCAATGGAGCAGAATATGTGGATGAAAATGCATTATCGGTTACGATAAAGAGATTGAGAGATAAGCTTCAGGCTTTGCAGATGATCCGAACGGTTTACGGAATAGGCTATTTATGGGTGAAAGAAGATGAATGAGATCAATTTATGGATCACTATGATTTGTATTATTTGTTGTATTTTTATACTTATCTATCAAAATAAAAGGAACCGGAATCTGATAGAAAGGCTTCAGGACATGATGGAGGCTGCAAAGGAAGGAAGATTTACGGAATGTCATTTTGACGAATCTCTGTGTTCCTCTCTTGAGAGCGAGATGGCAGAATATCTGGATTCTTCCGAAAGATTGATCAGACAGGCGGCAGAGGAAAAGGATACAATAAAAACATTCATTGCGGATATTTCTCATCAGACCAAAACACCAATTGCCAATCTTCTTTTGTATTCGGAATTGTTGAAGGAAGAGTCACTTTCGAAAGAAGTGCAGGAATACCTGGATGCGATTCATATACAAACGGAGAAACTGAGTTTTCTGATCGATTCGCTTGTAAAGTTATCAAGGCTGGAAGCAGGGATTGTTTCGCTTCATCCGAAAGCACAGGAAATAAAGGGAATGATCGGAGATATCATGGATACTTATTGGGAAAAAGCGGAGATTAAGAACCTGGAGATCTATGACCGGTCGGAATGCGGCATCGTATATTGCGATAGGAAATGGACAGAAGAAGCGATTGGAAATATTCTTGATAATGCAATTAAATATACCGATCACGGGAAGATAGAAATTCGAACAAAACGCTATGAATTATTTACAGCGATAGAGGTAGAAGATACAGGACCGGGATTAAGTGAAAGTGAGATTCCGAAAATTTTCAGCCGGTTTTACCGAGGAGAAGAATTTGCCGAAAAAGAAGGAGTTGGAATCGGGCTTTCGCTTGCAAGACAGATTTTATCCGGTGAAGGAGGATATATAAAAGTGACGTCTGAAAAAGGGAGGGGATCTGTATTTTCTATTTTCCTGCCCAATATAGGATAAAAGATTCTTTCAAAACTGTTAGATTTGATTTTACTTTTGAAAGAATGTGGAAAGAATGATATGAGATAATCTGTATGAAAGGAAATCATTTCATACAGATTTTTTTGTGGCAAAAACAAAGAAAGGAGAATCATATGGCGGTTTTAAAAGCGGAAAATCTAAAAAAGATATATGGAAGCGGAAGTAATGAGGTGAAAGCTTTAGACGGGGTAGATCTGATGGTAGAAAAAGGCGAATTTGTTGCGGTTGTCGGAACTTCCGGATCTGGAAAGTCAACGCTGCTGCATATGCTGGGCGGGCTCGATCGGCCGACATCCGGAAAAGTGTATGTAGATGGAGAGGATATTTTTTCATTAAAGGATGAGGAACTGACAATCTTCCGGAGAAGAAAGATTGGCTTTGTATTTCAAGCATATAATCTTGTTCCGGTCTTAAACGTTTATGAAAATATTGTGCTACCGGTAGAACTGGATGGCAAACATGCAGATGAGGAACTGATTGGCAGCATTTTGAAAACGCTTGGTCTGGAGGAAAAAGTAAGAAGCCTGCCGGGACAGCTGTCGGGAGGACAGCAGCAAAGAGTTGCGATCGCGAGAGCTCTTGCCTCGAAGCCGGCGATTTTGCTCTGCGATGAACCAACGGGTAATTTGGACAGTCGTACCTCACAGGACGTTTTGAGTCTGTTAAAGATTTCAAGCCAACGGTATTTGCAGACGATTGTCATGATCACGCACAATGAGGAAATCGCTCAACTGGCTGATCGGATCATACGGATTGAAGACGGGCATATCCTCCGGCACGAGAGAGAGGAGATGATATAAGTGAAAGTAAAGAACCGGAAAATAATCCGACAACTCAGCATGCGGTCGTTTCGTGCATCAGGAAAACGAAATCTGATAGCGGTAACGGCAATCGCATTGACCACCATTTTGTTTACATCCTTATTTACGATCGCATTATCGATCAATTCCAGCTATCAGGCGTATACATTTCGTCAGATCGGAGGTTATGCTCATGGAACATACAAAGAAGTTACGGATGAACAGATGGAAGCAATAAAAAGTCATCGTAAAGTAAAAGAAGTTGGCAGGAGAATAACAGCAGGGGTAATGAGTGAAGGGAACTTTTCTAAAATTCCGGCAGAAATCAGTTATATGGATTCGAATCAGACGAAGTGGAGCTATATTGAATTGGAAAAAGGACATGAACCGGAAAAGAAGAATGAGATTATCATGGATACAAAAGCTTTGGAACTTCTTGGTATTTCTCCGGTGATCGGAGCGAAGATCACATTGACCTATGATCTGACAGATAAAAGTCAAAGCGGCGGACAAAGGACGGATACGTTTGTATTATCCGGATGGTGGAAGTTTGATGAGATTTCTCCGGTTCATTTTATGAATGTGTCGGAGTTATATATCAATGAATTAGAAGCAGAAATGAAAAATGAAGGATTGAGAGCGTTTCGGACGGATCTGAGCGTAATGCTGCCAACGAGCCTGAATATTGAGGAAACAATGGAAAAGGTCGAACAGGATCTGGGATATCAAAATACGGATCCGGATGCCGGTGATTATCTTCGTTTTGGAGTCAACTGGGGATATACTTCTGCACAAACGGATTCGCAGGCAGATCCGGGTATCATTGCTGCGATTGCCACATTTATATTTTTGGTTGTATTTACCGGTTATTTAATTATTTATAATATTTTTCAAATTTCAGTTACGGGAGATATAAGATTTTATGGACTATTAAAGACCATTGGTGTGACGCCGGGGCAGCTAAAAAGAATGATACGGCAGCAGGCCCTGTTTCTGTGTCTGATCGGATGTCCGGTAGGACTTGCGGTTGGATATCTTATCGGATATCTGTTTGTTCCAATCGTTATCTCACGGACAACACTGGGAGAAGTCAGCACAGTAGTGAGTACTTCTCCATGGATCTTTGTCGGTGCAGCTTTATTTTCGATTGCGACAGTTCTTCTGTCATGCAGCAGGCCGGGAAGGATGGCCTCTAAAGTTTCACCGGTAGAAGCTGTAAAATATACGGAAGTTCCTTGTTATAGAAAAAAAGAACGAAAAACAAGAGGAGCACATTTACAGCAGATGGCATATGCAAATCTGGGAAGAAACCGGAAGAAGACATTTCTTGTCATCCTGTCATTATCTCTGGCAATTGTGCTGCTTGCCGTGACGTTCCTATTCGCAAATGGATTCAGCATGGAAAAATATCTGAAGAACCAAATTTGTGCGGATTTTATTGTTGGAAATACAGATTATTTTCGATTTCGTCTTTCTGAAGATTCCGCACTGTCCAGAGAAACGGTTCATGAAATAAAGGAAAATACAAAAGTGGAAAAAGGAGGAGAAGCCTGGGCTGTTCCGGGAGATACGATGAGCTGGCTGAGTGAAGAACAGCTGCGTGCAACGGCAATGATGGCTTCGGAGAATGAAATCAGCCAATATATCAAACGAGAAGAGAAACGAGGAGACTTGATCCAGACAAACATTCAGATTGAGGGCATGGATGATGCGCTGTTAGATAAGCTGACTGTTCTGGAGGGTAGTTTGGATGCCATGAAAGACACAAAGGAACATGCAATTGCGATAAATGTTCCGGTCGATGATTATGGGGATCCGCAGTCAATAGAATCTTATCCAAAACCGGGAGAAAAACTGACGGTTACTTATGTCGATGAAGGATACTATATTGATTCCAGAACAGGTGAAAAAAGTACAGATGCTACGCCGGAACAATATATGAAATATTATGCGGCAAAAAGCCACGATGTAGAATATACAGTCTGCGCTCTTATCACAGTTCCACATTCAATTTCTTATCGTACATCATATATGTATGGCTTTGATGCTGTTATTCCGACAGAACAGCTGAAAAGGGATTGTGGAAGTCATTTGCAGTCTCTATTTTATATGTTTGATGTTCCAGATCGGAATGCGGAAAAGGAGGCAGAATCTTTTCTTGCAGAAATGACAGGCGGGGCATCTTCTGATCTGATGTATGAAAGTAAAGAACTGGTCAGAGAGAATTTTCAAAGTTTTCAGCAGATGTTCCAGCTTTTGGGAGGAACATTATGTGCGATCGTGGGTATTGTGGGAATCTTAAATTTCTTTAATGCGATTCTTACCGGAATTCTGTCAAGAAAACGGGAATTTGCTATGCTTCAGTCGATTGGAATGACCGGAAAACAGTTAAAAAAGATGCTCATACTGGAAGGCCTTCTTTATGCAGGAGCTACAATTGTTGTTTCACTGATTTTAGTTGTGGCTGTGGAACCGTTGATCGGACATTTACTGGAGTCTATGTTCTGGTTTTTTGAATATCATTTTACTGTAACAGCCGTTTTTGTGGCAGCTCCATTCTTTTTGGCCCTGGGAGTGTTATTGCCGCTTCTTGTATATCGAAATATTGCAAAAATGACAATTGTAGAAAGACTGAGAGAATCAGAATAAAAAGAACTGCATCGTTGTCATTATTAATATTTATTGCAAACAGTAAAAAAGGGGATTACAATTAGGATAAAAGAAATAAAGCACAGGAAGGAAAAAGAATATGCGACCACCGGAAATAGAACATTCTACCAGAGAAGAGAGATATGAGTATATTGCCGGAAAGTTCCGCTGCCGGAATAATTGTGAACTTTGCGGACTTTGCCAGGTCTATGGTGGAAAAGATCCGTTGATCGTTTATGGGGATTATATTGAGGGAAAAGAGGATTTCTATGTGATTGCCCGGAAATACCGGTGAGAAAGTTGGCCGTTTTGGACGGATGGATTTAGGAGGAAATAGAATGCAATATCGAATACAGCAAAAAACAGGTGATAAAATCAGTGTGATCGGAATCGGAACCGGTCCAATCTACGAAGCAGGGGAGAAAAATGCAGTTGCTGCTTTGTTATATGCATATGATCATGGCATTAATTATGCGGATTTTGCAACTGCAGGAGCGGAAACATTCCGATATGCGGGAATTGCATATGAATCTATTCGCAGAGAAATGTTCTATCAGATCCATTTCGGAGCTAACTATGAGACGGGAGAGTATGGATGGACGACGGATCTGGAAAAAGTAAAGCGGCAGATTGACTGGCAGCTGCAGGAATTACGGACAGATTACATCGATTATGGTTTTATTCACTGTCTGGATGCGGATTCAGACTGGAAAGAATATCAGGAAAATGGTGTTCTCGATTATCTGCTGAACATGAAGAAAGATGGTGTGGTCCGTTATATCGGATTATCTTCCCATACGCCAGCGCTTGCTCAGAAAGTACTGGATACCGGCATAGTGGATCAGTTGATGTTCTCTATTAATCCGGCGTATGATTATCAGCATGGTGAATTCGCGAGAGGCAGCGCTTTGGAACGTATGGATCTGTATCGGAGATGTGAGGCGGAAGGCATCGGCATTTCGGTTATGAAACCGTATTCCGGCGGACAGCTTCTGAATGCCGATACCTCTCCATTTGGTCAGGCACTGACGCCGTATCAGTGTATCCAGTATGCATTGGATAAACCAGGCGTCCTGACGGTATTGCCTGGAATCCGGAATTTGGAAGATGTAAAATATGTACTGGGATTTGCGGATGCTTCTCCGGAAGAACGGGACTATTCTATTATTGGAACGCTTACACCAAAAGATGTGACGGGTACCTGTGTATATTGTAATCATTGTCAGCCGTGTCCGGCAGGGCTTAACGTCGGTCTGATCAATAAATATTATGATCTGGCGGTCATTGGGGATACGATGGCAGCGGATCATTACGAAAAGCTGGAAAAGAAAGCTTCAGATTGTATTTCATGCGGACACTGTGACAAGAGATGTCCGTTCCAGGTGGTACAGACCGGTCGAATGAAAGAAATTGCAGAATATTTTGGATGTTGATCAAGAAAAGAGGAGAGAAAATGCACAATTGTGAGTGATACTTGCCATCGGATCCGGATCGGTTGCGATCTATGTCAATTGACAGACTTCTCCTGCCGGAATTCTCTCGGGCTTTTTCCGATCCATTTCCGAAAGGTTTCCGCATAATAGCTTGCATTATTGAATCCAACGGACAGGGAGATTTCCGTAATTGAAAGATCTGTATGCTTCAGTAATTCGATACTTTTTGACAGACGGTATTGATTCAGGTATGTGATTGGAGACAGAGAAAAATATTGATTGAACAGCTTACAGCATTTACTTTGTCCAACAGCTCCGGCATGGGCAATATCCGGGAGAGTAACTTTTTCCCTGTAGTTTTTCTGGATAAAGGTTATCATGTTTTTTATGACGATCAAGTTTGGATTCTGTTTGGAATCTGCTTTGTCTTTTTTAGGAATGTGTTCATACAGCAGAGCGCATATAGATGCAAATCCAGATAAGATTTTCAGATATGCAGCATTGGAATCCTGATGTTCATGGAAAGATCGAACGATGGAAAGAATTTCATTGTGCCAGGAAATGTTTGGATAAAGTTGTATGTAAGGGATATTATCATTATAAAATATTGGAATAATATAATCCTTTTCAAAAGAATACACAGGACATAATAACATCGGATGCAGAAGAATGCAGATAAAATCACATTCTGTTTTTGTGTACGAGAATCCATAGTGCATTTCACCAGAAGTTACAATAAGACCTTCTCCAGCGTGCAAATGCAAAATTTCTCCATTTATATTATATTCCATTTGTCCGCTTACAATGATAATAAATTCAATGTCATCATGCCAGTGATCAG
>DVKZ01000063.1 GCA_018715775.1 Candidatus Fimousia stercorigallinarum
GTTGTTTCAGCAGTTATTACCGCCTCAACAATTACAAATTATACGCGAAAAGAATCGATTTTGCAATACTTAATTTTATACATATTTTTATATTTTTTGTCGTATTATTTTGTATATATTGCACATTATATGAAGCCCCTGTAACGCAATCGCTCCACAGGGGCTTCCCGTCTATATATTTTATAACGTTGCTAATAATTGATAAACTTCTTCTTTTGTCGCAAGTCCTTCAGAAAATGCACTGGCACTTCCGGTTGCAAGACCCATTTTTAAAGCATCTTCATAATTTTCCGACTTCAGATATCCGGCAATAAATCCGGCTACCATCGAGTCTCCGGCTCCAACGGAGTTTTTAACCGTTCCTTTCGGTGGAGCGGAAATAAACGTTTGACCATTTTCATCCACCAGGATTGCTCCATCGCCTGCCATAGAGATCAGTACATTTCTTGCACCGCGCTTTTGCAGCTCTTTAGCATAATGGATAATCTCGTCGTTCGTCTTTAGCACAACTCCAAACATTTCTCCAAGTTCATGATTATTCGGTTTGATCATAAATGGATGATATTTTAATACATTTAATAATAGATCTTTTGTAGCATCTACAACAATCTTAATATCTTTTTCCTGCAGACGTGCCATGATCTTTTCGTAAATATCTTCCGGCAATGTATTCGGAATGCTTCCGGCTAATACAAGAATATCTCCATCCTGAATTCCATCCAATTTCTTATAGAGCATTTCCAGCTCATCATCATGGATCATCGGCCCCTGTCCATTGATCTCACTCTCTTCCTGTGACTTAATCTTAACATTAATTCTGGAAATTCCCTCCCGAAGTTCGATAAAATCTGAGGCAACTCCCATCGCTGCAACTCCGTCCGAAATTTCACGCCCGGTAAAACCTGCAATAAATCCTAATGCCGTGCTCTGAAGCCCAAGGTTATTTAATACGATGGAAACATTAATTCCCTTTCCACCATAATAAATATCTTCTTGTACTGTGCGGTTAACCATGCCTAATGTCAAGTGATCCACTTTTACAATATAATCGAGTGCCGGATTGAATGTGACCGTATAAATCATAATCTTCTACCTTTCTTCTAAACTATAATGATTGATGTACTATCTTCATAAATAGTTTCCGTCAATTTATCAGTAATTATTGTCGCATCATTCAAATTTCCAAAAGATACCGATGAATTGATAGAAAACTTAGAACTATCAGCCAAAACATAAGCCTGGTAGGTTCTTTCCATTGCCAGCCTCTTGATTCTGGCCTCTTCTATATCCGGAGTCGAATAGCCTGCTTCCAGGGAAATCCCATTTACGCCAAAAAAACCTTTTGTAAAATGAAAGTTCTCAATTGATTTTTCCGCTTCTGAACCAACAACCGCTTCCGTAATCCCTCGAATTCTTCCGGCAACAGTGTACGTCGTAAATCCACGATGCACAAGTTTTAATGCGATTTCCATCGCATTGGTTACATAAATTGCCTCTTTTTCTTCAATATATGGAATCATACTGGCAGTTGTCGTTCCAGCATCAATATACACAAAATCTTCCGGTTCTATTAAAGAAGCGGCGTATCTGCCGATCATATCTTTCTTAGAAGAATAAATTCTTCTTCGAATCTCAACCTGATCTTCATGTGTGACACGATTGCGGGTTTCCAAATAAGTAGCTCCACCATGTACTTTGTTCAGCTTTCCCTGTTTTGCCAGTGCATTCAGATCACGGCGAATGGTTGATTCTGAAGCATTTAATTCTTTTGTCAGATCAATGACAGATACTGCTTTTCTTTCTTCTAAAACTCTTAAAATATATCGATGACGTTCTTGAGTAAGCATATTACAACTCCTTTTCTCTAATATATCATAATCATTAATAATTTTCAAGCTTTTTCGGTCAAATTCAGTCATTTTCATTCAATCACTCAAAATAATACATTAATAAAATACCCGTTAAGCTTCATATTTTCAAGTATTTTCTATTTTTTTCAGAAAGTATTTTATTTTCAACAAAAAAAACTCCTAGAACAAATCTAGAAGCTTTCTTTTTTACGTGGGTTAGAGGATTCGAACCCCCGGCCTTTTGGTCCGTAGCCAAACGCTCTATCCAGCTGAGCTAAACCCACATGTTGATATAAAATACTTTGCTGTCCGCAAAGTGCCGGCGACCGGAATCGAACCGGTACGGGAGGATAAGTCCCGCAGGATTTTAAGTCCTGTGCGTCTGCCAGTTCCGCCACGCCGGCATCTGTAACCATCGGTTACGATGGGACCAATAGGGCTCGAACCTATGACCCCCTGCTTGTAAGGCAGGTGCTCTCCCAGCTGAGCTATGATCCCATAAATGCATTATAACATGAAAATATAAAATTTTCAAACGACCCAGAAGGGACTCGAACCCTCGACCTCCGCCGTGACAGGGCGGCGCTCTAACCAACTGAGCCACTAGGCCAAATTCCTTTATATATTATCTTCAGTGATGAGTGGACCTTCAGGGACTCGAACCCAGGACCGATCGGTTATGAGCCGATTGCTCTCACCAACTGAGCTAAAGGTCCTTAAAAAGGAAAAGCCGACGATCGGACTTGAACCGATAACCTGCTGATTACAAATCAGCTGCTCTGCCAATTGAGCCACGACGGCTTACTAACTGCTTTACCTGCAATTAATGATGACTCCTACGGGAATCGAACCCGTGTTACCGCCGTGAAAGGGCGATGTCTTAACCGCTTGACCAAGGAGCCGTAATAATAAACTCCCCGAGTAGGACTCGAACCTACGACAACGCGGTTAACAGCCGCGCGCTCTACCGACTGAGCTATCGAGGAATACCGGGCATGTACCCTAAAAACTACATATAGAATCATAACATATCCTGTCATCTTCTTCAAGACTTTTTTCAACAGCCATTCCGGTTAAGACCTCGACCGATTAGTAATGGTCAGCTCCATGCATTGCTGCACTTCCACCTCCATCCTATCTACCTCGTCGTCTTCAAGGGGTCTTACTTCCGAAGAATGGGA
>DVKZ01000064.1 GCA_018715775.1 Candidatus Fimousia stercorigallinarum
GTGTGATCAAAGATTTCATGATTCAGGGAGGAGATCCTACCGGAACAGGAGCTGGCGGTGAAAGCATTTGGGGAGAGGAATTTGAGAATGAAACTTCCGATACATTGTTGCCGTTGAGGGGTGCTTTATGCATGGCCAACGCAGGACCTGATACAAATGGCAGCCAGTTCTTTATTGTTCAGAATAAAACTGCATCTGCACTTACTTATGGTGATAAGACCGCAACAGATGAACAGAAGGCGATGTTTGACGAATATGGCGGATATCCGTATTTGATGGATGATTATACTGTCTTTGGGCAGTTATATGAGGGCTATGATGTTTTAGATGCGATCGCAGAAACAGAAACAGATGATAATGATGCTCCATTAGAAGATGTTGTGATCGAAAGTATCACTATTCAGGATGCGGAGTAAGATCAAATGCTTACGATCGGTATCGATACGAAAAAAAAGGAACCAATTTACGAACAGATTTATAAATATATCCGCAATGAGATTAAAAATGGAACACTAACACGCGGAACAAGGCTTCCTTCTTCCAGGAAATTCGCGGAATATCTGGATGTCAGCCGGAACACGATCGATCTCGCATACAGCCAGCTGTTATCCGAAGGGTATGTAGAATCAAAGCCCAAGAAAGGATATTTTGTTGCAGATGTTGATGAAATTTTAGAAATTTCCGATGTTTTACAGGAAGAAGAGGAAACTGCAGGCAAAAAAGAAACACTTCCCTATGAATTTGCTCCTTCCGGTGTGGATATGGGACATTTTCCGTATAATACATGGCGAAAGCTTATGAAAAACGTCTTAATGGATGATAATTCTGAGATTTTTCAGAAAGGAGATTCCAGTGGAGATTATGAACTGCGGGAAGCGATCAGAATCTATCTTCATCAGTCACGAGGAGTGATCTGCAACAGCAGTCAGATTATCCTGGGATCCGGTATGGAATATTTGCTTTTGCTGTTATCACAGATCCTTGGAACGGATTATACTGTTGGAATGGAAAATCCGACATATCTGCAGGCATATCGAGTATTTACCCAGCTGGGTTACAAAGTTCTTGGAATTTCCATGAATGAGATGGGAATGCGGATTGATGAACTCGCAAAATCTGATGTTCAGATTGCTTATGTCACTCCCTCGCATCAGTATCCGACGGGAACGGTCATGCCGATCAACAGGCGGAGCGCGCTGCTTAAATGGGCAGCAGAAAAGGAACACCGTTTTATTATTGAAGATGATTATGACAGCGAGTTTCGCTATTATGGAAAACCAATTCCTGCTTTACAGGGGAATGATAAAAATGGTAAAGTAATCTATATGGGTACATTTTCAAAGGCCATTGCCCCTGCGATCCGTGTAGGCTATATGGTTTTACCGAAACAATTGCTTGCCATTTATCAAGAGAAGCTGTCTTTTTATTCTTGTACGGTTTCCCGCATCGATCAGGCAATTTTAAGTGAATTTATCCGCGAAGGGCATTTTGAACGACATTTGAACCGTATGAGAACCCTGTATAAGGGAAAAAACCAGTACCTGATGCAGCAATTAAAAATATTTGGAGAGGATATTATTGTAAAGGGGTCTTCAGCAGGTCTGCATGTGCTTGTAGAATTTAAAGGTCTGGAAGACCACGATCGTTTTGAAAAGTCGCTTTATGAAAAAGGTGTAAAGATACAGCGGATTTCCCATTATTATATTACGGGGAAACCGGAAAAAGAATGCTATATCCTTGGTTTTGCAAGGCTTGGAGAAACGCAGATAAGAGAGGGCATTCTTATTATAAAAGATCTTTATGATAAATTTCGAATACGAAAGGAAGAATGAACAATATGTCAGACAAAGATAATAAGTATGAAACAGAACGATATTGTTATGTATGCAAAAGAAGCGAAAGACAGACAGGCAAATTGATAAAATTACCGAATGAGATTTATATTTGTCCAGACTGTATGCAAAGAAGCATGGACATGGTAAACAGCGGATATTTCGGCAATTTCAATTTTGATGATATTGATATGAATCAGATTAACGATATGATGAAAGGTGTGCGGCCTCAGCCGGAAGTAAAGGCGAAGAAGAAAGAAGAGAAAAAAGAAGAACCGGAACCTTTGGATTTAAAGAAGATTCCTGCACCTCATCAGATCAAAGCTCAGCTGGATGACTATGTTATTGGTCAGGAGCATGCGAAAAAAGTTATTTCGGTAGCTGTTTATAATCATTATAAACGTGTAGTGACGAATACAATGGATGAGATTGAAATTGACAAATCGAATATGATGATGATCGGACCGACCGGAAGTGGAAAAACATATCTTGTTAAGACACTTGCGCGTCTGTTAAATGTGCCTTTGGCAATTACAGATGCGACTTCTCTGACAGAAGCGGGTTATATCGGTGATGATGTAGAAAGCGTGCTTTCTAAATTATTGCAGAATGCAGACAATGATGTGGAAAAAGCAGAGCGTGGGATTATCTTTATCGATGAAATTGATAAGATTGCAAAAAAACAAAATGCACACAGCCGAGATGTCAGCGGGGAAGCGGTACAGCAGGGATTGTTGAAGCTTCTGGAAGGAGCGGATGTTGAAGTACCGGTCGGAGCAACGAACAAAAATGCGATGGTTCCTATGACAACGATCAATACAAAGAATATTTTGTTTATTTGCGGGGGTGCATTCCCGGATTTAGAAGGGATTATTAAAAAACGTCTTTCCAAACAGGCGTCAATCGGATTTAATGCCGATTTAAAAGATAAGTATGACCGCGACAGCAATATTCTGAGTAAAGTGACGGTGGATGATCTGCGTGAATATGGTATGATTCCTGAATTTTTAGGACGTCTGCCGGTTGTATTCACTTTGGAGGGCTTAACAAAGGAAATGCTCGTCCAGATTTTAAAAGAACCGAAGAATGCGATTTTGGAACAGTATAAAAAACTGCTCGAGCTGGATGAAGTGAAACTGGAATTTGAAGACGATGCACTGGAAGCAATTGCAGAGAAGGCATTGGAAAAGAAAACCGGAGCCAGAGCGCTGCGGGCGATTATTGAAGACTTTATGCTTGATATTATGTACGAGATACCGAAAGATGACAGCATTGGTTCTGTTTTGATCACGAGATCATATATTGAAGGCACGGGGGCGCCGGTGATTACAATGCGTGGAACAGAAGTTCCGAGATTAACACAATAAACGGCAGGAATGCATAAGATAATAAAAAAATGGATGTTATCATGAGCATGACATGCAGCAGTAGTGTTTTTTATGACGAAGAATATTTTGATTTTTTAGCAGAAAATGGCGACATCGATTCCAATGATGAACAGGAATTTGATGTCGCCTGTTCTTTTCCTCTGAGTTATTGGATCACAGCAGTTTATTTAAAGAAAAGGGAACAAAGCCGGATTCCTTATGCAGCCGTACCATTTAGCTCCGTTCCCAAATGTTATGGACTGATGGATATGGAAGCGTTAACCGAAATGGGAATTGAAACCGTTCAAAACAGCAGTTTAGAATTGACCGGTTCCGGGGTATTGATCGGTATTATCGATACCGGAATCGATTATCAAAATCCGGCGTTTGTTTATGAAGACGGAAGCAGTAAGATCGTTTCGCTCTGGGATCAGACAGATCAGAGTGGAAAACCGCCGGAAGGACTGCCTTATGGAAGTGAATATACGAAGACACAGATAGAACAGGCATTAAAAAGCGAAGAACCCTTGAGCATCGTTCCGTCAACGGACGAAAACGGACATGGGACATTTCTGGCAGGAGCTGCAGCGGGAAGAAGAAATGAAGAAGAACAGATCAGCGGTGCAGCACCGGATGCGGACCTGGTTGTCGTAAAATTGAAAGAAGCAAAAAAGAATTTAAGAGATTATTATTTTCTGCCGGAAAACGTCCCTGTATATTCGGAGGTGGATGTGCTTGCGGCTTTTACTTATCTTGCAGTCCGGGCTGGTGAATTAAAACGTCCAATCGTGATGATGCTTGGACTTGGAAGCAGTCAGGGAGGACATACCGGCAATGGATTTTTAAGTGAACACATTAACCGGATTGCGATACGAAGCGGATATGTTGTTGTGCTCTGCGCGGGAAATGAAGGAAATACTGATCACCATTATCATGGAAAGTTTTCCGGATCACAGGATGAGGTGGAACTGAGAGTCGGCCGGATGCAGAAAGGATTTTCTATGGAATTATGGGGAAAAGCCCCGTATCGTTTTCGGATCCGACTGGAATCCCCGACTGGACAGACGACGGAATGGCTGGACGCCGGTATCCGTGGCAGGCGGGAATTTACGTTTTTACTGGAACGTTCACAGATCTATGTTGATTATCAGGTTGTTGATCCATATAGCGGCGATCAGGGTATTTTATTTCGGTTTGATTCACCGGCGGAGGGAATCTGGAAGATCCTCGTTTCAGAACTGCAGCAGGGAGAAAAGGAGTTTGATCTGTGGCTGCCGATCAACGATTTTGTTGGGGACGATACGTATTTTCTCCGTCCGGATCCGTATGTGACGCTGACATCGCCCGGAGACGCAGGAAATGCAATTACGGTGTCGGCATATCGTCAGAGTGATGGGGCAGTTGATCCGGAAAGCAGCCGGGGTTATACGAGAAATCAACTGATTAAACCGGATCTGGCAGCTCCGGGAGTTTCGGTTAAAGGTGTGCTTCTGCGGGGGCGTGTCGGGAGGAAAAGCGGCACGAGTATTTCGGCAGCACTTGTAGCAGGGATGGCGGCCGATTTTTTGCAATGGGCTGTTGTGGAGCGAAATGATCCGGGAATTTCGACAATCGGTGTAAAGAATTATTTTATCCGGGGAACAAAACGGGATGATAATCGCAGTTATCCGAATCGGGAATGGGGATACGGAAAAGCCGATCTGTTTCAGGTATTTTTGGAGATTAGATAAAAAAACCCTTGTTTTTTGCGCATATATAGACATATGCAAATAAAAACAAGGGTTTTTGCAATTTTATTTTTTATTCTTCTTCGCGCGGTAGCGGAGAGTCGGGTCTAAGATTTTTTTACGGATCCGGATATTTTCCGGTGTAATTTCCAGCAACTCATCTGTATCGATGAATTCCAGTGCCTGTTCCAGGCTCAATTTTTTTGGAGGCGTTAATTTTAATGCTTCATCTGCTCCAGAAGAACGAGTATTGGTCAGGTGTTTTGTCTTGCAGACATTGATTTCGATATCGTCTGTCTTACCATTTTGACCAACGACCATACCCCCGTATACTTTTTCGCCGGGACCGATAAACAAAGTTCCGCGTTCCTGTGCGATAAATAGACCGTAGGTGATGGATTCTCCAGATTCATAGGCGATCAGGGATCCTTGTTTACGATATTGGATATCGCCTTTATACGGAGCATAGCCGTCAAATAATGTGTTGATCACTCCGGTTCCTTTCGTATCGGTTAGAAAGTCGCCACGATAACCGATCAGTCCTCGGGATGGGATGGAAAATTCTAATCGGGATTGGCCGGAATTATTCACGGTCATATTGCGCAATTCCCCTTTTCTCTGACTCAATTTATCGATGACTGTTCCTGAAAATTCTTCCGGTACATCGATAACTGCGATTTCCATCGGTTCAAGCCGTTTACCGTTTTCATCATTTTTGTATAAAACTTCGGCTTTGCTGACTGCAAACTCATAGCCTTCCCGGCGCATATTTTCAATTAAAACAGATAAATGCAATTCGCCTCGGCCGGAGACTTTGAAGGTATCCATATCATCGGTTTCCTCTACGCGGAGGCTGACGTCTGTATTTAATTCTCTCATCAGGCGATCTCTTAAATGACGGGAAGTTACGTATTTTCCTTCGCGTCCTGCAAGAGGAGAGTCATTAACGAGAAAATTCATTGCGATCGTTGGTTCGGAAATCTTCTGAAATGGAATCGCAACGGGATTTTCCGGAGAGCAGAGAGTATCGCCGATGTGAATATCGGAAATACCGGAAATTGCTACAATGGAGCCGATTTCGGCTTCTTTTATATCAACCTTGTTTAATCCGTCAAATTCATATAGGCTGCTGATCTTTACTTTTTGGCATTTATCAGGTTCATGAGCATTAACGATCACACATTCCTGATTTACTTTGATAGATCCGTTATCGACCTTTCCAACGCCAATACGGCCGACATAATCGTTATAATCGATCGTGCTGATGAGAACCTGAGTCGGCGCTTCCGGATCTCCGGTTGGAGCAGGGATATAATCGATGATCGTCTGTAACAGAGGTTTCATATCTGTCATTTTGTCATCGATGCTAAGTCCTGCAACTCCTTTTTTAGCAGAAGCGTAAACAAACGGACATTCTAACTGCTCATCATCCGCATCTAATTCCAGAAGCAGCTCTAATACTTCATCTTCGATTTCTTCTGAACGAGCTTCCGGACGGTCGATTTTATTGATGCAGACAATAACCGGAAGATTTAATTCTAAAGCCTTTTTTGTCACAAATTTTGTCTGAGGCATCGGGCCTTCAAAGGCATCCACAACGAGGATAACGCCGTTTACCATTTTTAAGACACGCTCAACTTCACCTCCGAAATCCGCATGGCCCGGAGTATCGACAATATTGATTTTCACTCCATTATACGTAATAGCGGTATTTTTGGATAGAATTGTAATGCCTCGTTCACGTTCGATGTCGTTAGAGTCCATCACACGCTCAGCAACTTCCTGATTTTCACGGAAAATACCGCTTTGTTTTAACATTTCATCGACCAGAGTTGTTTTACCATGGTCAACATGCGCGATGATCGCAACATTTCTGATATCTTCTCTGGATGTAATCACTTAAATACACTCCTTCATATATAATGTAATAAATTGTTAATTGTTATAAACGCATTTACTTGTCATTCTAGCATAATTGAAATGTCAAAACAAGAGCCTCTTTTGGAAGGTGCAGACGCAAAAAAGAAGGTTTTATTAATCCTATCAATATGGTATACTTAAAATAATACAATTTGTGAAGGACAGAAAATGAACATGTATGCAAAAGAACTATTGGAACAGCTGAAGAAAGAAAAACTATTATCAAAGGAGAATTTGGTCTATTTGATCGATCATCGGGAGGAAGTGCGGGAGGAAGCGGCAAAAACTGCACGTACCCTTGGCGATCGGTATTATGGGAAATCCATTTATCCGAGAGGATTGGTGGAGTTTACAAATTATTGTAGGAATAATTGTTATTATTGCGGAATCCGTGCCGGAAATCGAAATGTAAAGAGATATCGGCTTTCGAAAGAGGAAATTTTACAGGCATGTGAAAATGGATATGAGATCGGGTATCGGAGTTTTGTGTTGCAAGGAGGAGAAGATCCGTATTTTCATATTGACCGCATGGAAGAAATCGTAGCGGCTATTCATGAACGATATCCGGAATGTGCGATCACACTGTCTATTGGGGAACTGAACCGGGAACAGTACCAGCGTTTATTTGATGCAGGGGCAAACCGGTATTTGCTTCGGCATGAAACCGCGGATGAAAAACATTATCGGATGCTTCATCCCGACAGTATGTCGCTTGCATACCGGAAACAGTGTTTGTATGATCTAAAAGAAATCGGATATGCAGTTGGAACCGGATTTATGGTTGGATCGCCATTTCAGACAACGGAACATATTGCGAAAGACCTGTTGTTTATAAAGAAACTGGATCCGCAGATGGTCGGGATCGGACCATTTGTTCCGCATCATGATACGCGTTTTAAAGATGAACCTGCAGGTACGGTAGAACTTACGGTATTTCTTTTAAGTTTGATCCGGATCATGAAGCCGAATGTTCTCCTCCCAGCAACTACTGCTCTTGGAACGATCGATCCGGAAGGAAGGGAAAAAGGAATTTTAGCGGGAGCCAATGTTATGATGCCGAATCTTTCACCGGTTATGGTAAGGAAAAATTATGAACTGTATGATAATAAGATCTGTACGGGAGAAGAGGCGGCGGAAAGCAAGAAAACACAATCGGAACGGATGAAAGCGATCGGCTATTATCTGGATTTTTGCCGCGGCGATTATAAGGAAGATGAAATCGAACCGGAAAGGAGCACGAATGGACATTGAACATGCAAAAAAGGCATTTGAGCGGTATTTAGATCAATATGACCGGGAAGATGATAAGATAAAGTTAAAAATTGTCCATACATATGGAGTTGTCCGAAGTATGAACCAGATTACAAAGAAAATGGGGCTTTCCAAAGAAGAAAGAAAATTGGCGGAGTTGATCGCTTTGCTTCATGATATCGGCCGTTTTGAGCAGTTGAAGCGATTTGGAAGCTTTGAACCGGGATTGATGGATCATGCCGCCTATGGAGCAGAGATTTTATTTGAAGAAGGAATGATCCGCGAATTTATTGAGGACAGCCGATACGACGAAATCATCCGGATGGCGATTGAAAAGCACAGTGCTTACAAATTGAATGGTATCTCGGATCCATGTGCCCTGCTTCATGCGAAATTGATCCGGGATGCGGATAAGCTGGATAACTGTCGGGTGAAACTGGAAGATGCTGTAGAGACGATGTTGGATGTATCAGCGGAAGAAGTAGGAAAGCAGCAGATTTCACCGGAAGTCCTTGCGCAGGTTTATCAAAAAACATCCATAGATAACAAAACGAGAAATACTAAGATGGATTATTGGGTTTCCTATGTGGCATATTTTTTTGATATCAATTTTCCTGAAACGCTGGAAATTATTCATGAACATCAGTATGTGGATAGGATTATCCGACGCATTCCGTATTCTAATATCGATACGGCAAAAAAGATGCGGCAGATCGGTGATTTTGTAAATGA
>DVKZ01000065.1 GCA_018715775.1 Candidatus Fimousia stercorigallinarum
TTTTGAAAGAACGGACGTCCTTGCCTTTGCTTTAATCTGCTCCGTCCCAGCCCTTTTCACTTCTGGTTGCATAAGTTTATTCTGAATTTTCTGAACAGCACTTTGCATAGCACTTTTGATTTTGGCAATTACTCCATCTAGCCGTTTGGCGGCATATTCACGTTCTTTCTTAGAGGCTTTTCGTTCCGGAGAAAGCACCCAATTTTTAGATTCTTCTACTAAACGGATATCTTCCAGATGGGTTTCTTTTTTGACAGCATCAGTCACGACTTCTACAGCTTTGTCATAAGTAATATCTGCAAATTCTTCAATCAGTGCTTCCACATCTTCAATTTTCATAGTCAATTCTTCGAGCTTTTCTTCCTGTAAAGCCAACTGTTCTTTCTGTTTAGTAAGAATGTAATCCTGCTTTTCTAAATATTTTCGTCCACCATACTCAGGTTCTTCTTCTAAGTGTAACCCATAACTTTTTGCAATATCAAAGAGCAATGCACGACAGGCAGAATCAAATACCATTTTTCGATTATTGTTTCGACCTGATGGTTTTCCTGGATTTGGCAAATCAAATCCAAGCTTTTCTAGTGCTTTTTCCTGTTGTGGAAATAATTCCCCATATTGATTTTCACAATCGAATACATGGCGTTCATGGATGTGAGGTGTACTCTCATCCAGATGAAGTGCCCAGTCTAAAATATGAACATGTGTACCGAAGCGCTCAGTAATTTCAATCATAAAATCTGTAACTATCTGTAATAAAATATCTGGTGAAATATGATTATCCAAGGTGCCAATCTGATAGATGGTTTCTTCAGGGCAAGTCTTTTTGTGTTTTAAGATGTCTGAAGTGGTACGGTTACGTTCAGGGTGACGATTTTTAACATTACGTTCATTTTGTCCTTCGATAAAATCTTTGTAATGAATAGAATAATAGAGTTCTTCTACTTCTTCAAACGTATTTGCCAGTTCACATTCTTTTTCTTTATCATAAAAAGTGCGATATCCGTTGAAACAGTCCCAGTAAATATTTTCTTTTGCTCGTTCTTCATTAATGTGCTCACTATTGTTAATATTAAAACTGCGGTCATTGTGCTTGGGATTGTAAGCACCGTTCTTTCCGACACGACCATTGTGTCTTGTTAATTTCATTTTGATGTTCCTCCATTCTTTGGAAATTTCCCCGAAAGGGGATAGACAGCGAAGCGGATTCCTTGCTGCTTTTAGCGTCAAGTAATACCCAGTACTAAGTGGCGAAGCGCCACTGAACTGGGCAAGGCGGCTGCCCTTGACCCGCACAGGATATTGCATTCCCTGTACCCTTGCACAAAGGCATTGCATTCCTCTGTACACCTGCTCCGAAAGAACGGATTTCATCATAAAAATGATTCCATACAGTTCCTTCGGATTTTGCAAAAACATTCGCTGGATATTTTTGCAAAAAGAAAGCCGGTGCATTGGCTTATCGCTCAAAATGCATCGGCTGTTTCATCTGACCTGACGGGTGTATTCAGTTATAAAATTACGTTGATTATTTTTATGTTATACTTTTCCATCTTTCATTGTCTTCAAGAAATCCATAGGTGTCCTTGTCTCGAAAACAGTTTAATAAGTTTTGCTTTAGTTCTTCTGAAAATGTGCTGCTTGTCTTTTTGAATTCCATATGCTCATATAACGAAGAATTAGTAAATCCGCTTATATCATCAAGTGAAAGCAACATTGCTTCCATGGTATCTAAAATAGTATCAACATCTTTTTCTGCAGTTGCAAGATCTAATCTACAGGATACTTCATGATACTTACCCATTTCAAATAATTTTGCCAGTTCCTGTTGTTTGTCTGTAAATAAATGTGCTTTGACAAGGTTTTGTTCCTCCATGCTAAGAAGATATAAATTACTCAAAGTCATACTAAGCGTCTGATATCCGGAAAATAATAATTCTTCATAAGACTTGTATGCTTCAGCCATACGGTTTGTTTTACCATAAATTGTGGCTTGCTTTAATTTACGAAGAGGATTCTGCATGGAATAATACTGTAAATATTTCTCAGCAGCATCATACTGTTCGTTTCGTAAATAATACCCAAAGAGAGAATCAGCAGCACTGGTACGAAGTGTCTCGTCCTTGCTTTCCAATACTCTGTTGTAACATTTTAAGATATAGGCATCATAATTTGTGGTATTTGGAACTTCTGTAAACAAACGGTTAGCGTCTAAAATTGTCGCCAATTGCCATATCAGCATCAGACAATTTGGATAAGATTCAATGATGGACTTTGCCCATTGGAAAACTTCATCGTAAGTCTCAAGTTTCAATTTTTGATTTATCTCTATAACGATCGAAGCAATTTCATCTTTTGTCAGTTCTTCCTGGAATGAAAGCAGAGTATCAAGAGATATTTCAAGCAGTCTTGCAATCGGTGGTAGTAATGAAATATCTGGATAAGAGTTTTCGTTTTCCCATTTATTCACTGCAGGTGTTGTGACACCTAAACGATTTGCCATTTCTTCTTGTGTCATACCTTTTTCTTTTCTATATTTTCGAATGTTTTTTCCTATTTGCATTATTTAAGCCTCCTCTGATTTATTAACATTGGCCATTGTTTATATTGTAATCATAACAAATAGATGGCAGACGAACAATTGAGCAGATGTTAATTATCCGGAAATATATTTAACTATCACTCAATAAAGAAATGACAAAATGGTGAACATGATATCCTATTACATCAAGCGATTTTCAACAATCTCCAATTCTAAGAATATCCATCTGCATTTTGTCATTTTTATCATTTCTGTCATTCTAAGCTAAAGATAAATCCATCTGCTCAAAAGGATTCGCTATCGTATCGTCTATCGCCTCAAAATCTGATTCTTGCACGGTAGTATCTTTAAAGTAGTAAGCACCATCGGAGTATCGTTTGATTACAAATCCCTTGTCGGCCATATACTCCCAGAATCGTGATTTACCATGTGGTGTTCGTCCGTTATCTTCGCAATATTCTTCATACATTTTATACACATCACTTCGTTTCATCTTTTCTCCAGACTTATGACAAAGCATATCATCCGTAAATGCTTTTACGCTGTCAGCAGAGCGATAAAGATTAGCGATACATTCTTTGCTATGGTTGCTTTCGGTGAAATGATTATCGGTGTACAACTGTTTCAATGCTAGCATTGCCATGTGAATAGCATAATCGGATTCTCTGCACATTTTTTCTTTGAGCTGTGAATCTTTTTCTTCTTCTGGAATTGTACGGTTAATATCCAAAACAAGCAAACGACGATAGTAAGCGTTTGTTTTATCATCCAGGTTCAATGGCATTTCATTTGCAGAAAACAACAATTTGGCATAACTATTAAACTGCGTTGGGTCTTGTCCTTTCTTTTCATAAAGAAGCGTATCTTCACCAACAGCTTTCTTGATAATATCCACGCTTTCCATGGCTGTGCTTGGAATATCAGCACAGGCATTTAGCAACTTCCCAAATAATCCTGTGGGATAGAACCGTTGATTTAAATTCTGTAGTGACATACTGGAATAATTGCCGCTTCCAACAATGTGCTGGATGAAAGAAATAGCAATAGATTTCCCAGTTCCACCTTTTCCCTTAATCATCAGGAACTTTTGGAAACGAGTGTCAGTCGTCATACAATATCCGAGATACTGCCAGAACGTCTGTTGATCGGTTTTGTCGGAAATTGAAAAATCCAGATACTTGCAGATATGAGCTCCACCTTCGAGGGCAGATTCCGCTTGCTCTGGATAAAAAGAAAAAGGTATTTGGTTAATCATCAGATATTTCGTGTCATGTTCAATCATTTTCCACTCCATCACATCAAAATATCCATTTTGGAAATTCACCCAATAAGATGGTTGGTTATTTAGGTCAGAAAAACGTTTCTGCACCTGTGGTTGTGATATCAGAAGATTATAAATGCCCTGAATCGTAGTTGCTTTGATGTAGTCACGAAATATCAGCCTTTGAATCTGAGATTTTAAGCGAATCCCATTATGATCTTCATGGTAACATCCTTGTTCATAGATATAGGGTGTGCTTCCGAGCATAAAAAAAGGAACCGTCTGTATCAGATGGTCCACAATTTCCATGTCGAATACTCCAATCCGTTTTCCCTGTTCATTAAAACGATGAAATCTGTTTAAGTCTGGTGTATCGTCTGGTCTGCGTTCAAAGCGCTTAATATAGTCTCCAAGTAAAGATTTTATTTCTTGCATATGCTCCAGTTTTTGAAGATATTCCTTTTCTTTAAATAAATACCATCCCTGCCTGACTGTTAGAAAATTTTTATGGAGCATTTGTTCCAGAAAATCATTATATTTCTTGCCGTAACAAGCCGTTACATAGCAGTAATCCATTTGGTAAGTTCCAGCATAAGCAATTTCTTCCATATATGCTGCGAAACTCTCAAGACTATGATATCCGTCTTCCGCAGGAAGCAGAGCAACAGTAAGGAATCCGGCACCTATCAAAGAAAATGCTAAATCCTGATTATCAACAAGGAAAATATATTTTTGTTCATCTGTTTCCGGTTTGGTTTTCATATAGTGTTCTAAAAAGTTTTTATTCAATGTAAATTCCTCCTAACGTGAAGAAAGACGCTCCAACTAAGGAACGCCTTTCGGTAAAAAGTCTATTGATAGGCTGAATGCAAGGCTTTTGCCTTAGTCAAACCATCAATCCAGTTACATATAATAACGATAGATTCAAGATTTACATTGATTAGTGAACAACACCTGGTTTCCACAGTAAAATGTAAAATAAAATTTGATATCGTAAACTTTTTGACAAAAAAATCTTCAAAAAGATTGCGCTTTCAAAAACTTTCTTTATAATAGAAAGTGTAATAGAGTGAAAATGTTAAAAAAGGAGATTGTTTATGCCAAAAAGAACAGACATTCACAAAGTACTTATTATTGGTTCCGGTCCAATTGTTATCGGTCAGGCATGCGAATTTGATTATTCAGGAACTCAGGCTTGTAAAGCGCTGAAAAAGCTAGGATATGAGATTGTATTAGTAAACTCAAATCCTGCTACGATCATGACAGATCCGGAAACAGCGGATGTAACTTATATTGAACCATTAAATGTAAAACGATTAGAACAGATCATTGCAAAAGAACGTCCGGATGCCGTTCTTCCAAACCTCGGTGGACAGTCCGGATTAAATTTATGTGCAGAATTAAGTAAAGAAGGAATTTTAGACAAATATAATGTAAAAGTGATCGGTGTTCAGATCGATGCGATTGAACGAGGCGAGGACCGTATTGAATTTAAAAATACGATGAATGAACTTGGCATCGAGATGGCGCACAGTCAGGTTGCCTATAGCGTAGAAGAAGGACTTGAAATTGCAGATCGTTTAGGATATCCGGTCGTGCTTCGTCCGGCTTATACGATGGGAGGCGCCGGCGGCGGACTTGTATATAATAAGGAAGAATTAAAAATCGTTATGGCTCGCGGACTTCAGGCTAGTTTAGTCGGACAGGTACTCGTCGAAGAATCCATTCTCGGATGGGAAGAACTAGAGCTGGAAGTAGTACGTGACTGCGAAGGAAATATGATCACGGTATGTTTTATCGAAAATATTGATCCGATGGGGGTTCATACCGGAGATTCCTTCTGTGCAGCTCCGATGCTGACGATTTCCAAAGAAGTACAGGCACGACTTCAGGAACAGGCATATAAGATTGTTGATTCCGTACAGGTGATCGGAGGTACCAACGTACAGTTTGCACATGATCCGGTCAGCGACAGGATTATTGTTATTGAGATCAATCCACGTACTTCCCGTTCTTCTGCCCTTGCATCAAAGGCAACCGGATTCCCGATCGCATTAGTATCTGCGATGCTTGCGACCGGATTAACATTGAAAGATATTCCTTGCGGGAAATACGGTACTTTAGATAAATATGTTCCGGATGGCGACTATGTTGTTATTAAATTCGCACGCTGGGCATTTGAAAAGTTCAAAGGAGTAGAAGATAAACTCGGAACACAGATGCGTGCAGTCGGCGAAGTTATGAGTATCGGCAAAAATTATAAAGAAGCATTCCAGAAAGCAATCCGAAGCCTGGAAACCGGACGTTACGGCCTGGGACACGCAAAAGATTTTGATACAAAATCCAAAGAAGAATTGCTGCAGATGTTGATCACACCGAGTAGTGAACGTCATTTTATCATGTACGAGGCTTTAAGAGCGGGTGCAACGGTCGATGAGATTTATGAGCTGACAAGAGTAAAGAAATACTTTATCGAACAGATGAAAGAACTGGTGGAAGAGGAAGAAGAATTACTGAAATTCAAAGGATCTCTGCCTTCCGATGAACGTCTTATCTCTGCGAAAAAGGATGGATTTTCCGATAAATACATCAGTCAGATCCTGGAGATTTCAGAAGATGACGTCCGTGACAGAAGAATCAGCCTTGGCCTGGAAGAAGCATGGGAAGGCGTACATGTAAGTGGTACGCAGGATAGTGCATATTATTATTCTACCTATAATGCGGAAGATAAGAATCCGGTCAGTGAAGAAAAACCGAAGATCATGATCCTGGGCGGCGGTCCAAACAGGATCGGGCAGGGAATCGAGTTTGATTACTGCTGTGTACATGCATCACAGTCCCTGAAAAAATTAGGATTTGAAACGATCATTGTCAACTGTAATCCGGAAACGGTATCGACGGACTATGATACTTCCGATAAATTATATTTCGAACCACTGACCTTAGAAGATGTATTGAGTATCTATAAAAAAGAAAAACCACTTGGTGTCATCGCTCAGTTCGGCGGACAGACGCCGCTTAACCTCGCATCGGAACTGGAAAAGAATGGTGTGCGCATTCTCGGCACCTCTCCTGCAGTGATTGACCTTGCAGAAGACCGAGACCAATTCCGTGCCATGATGGATAAACTCGGAATTCCGATGCCGGAATCGGGTATGGCAACTACGGTTGAGGAAGCCTTGGAAATTGCAGAAAAAATCGGTTATCCGGTCATGGTACGTCCATCCTATGTCCTTGGAGGACGTGGAATGGAAGTCGTATATGATCCGGAATCCATGACAGGTTATATGGAAGCAGCAGTCGGTGTAACGCCTGATCGCCCGATCCTGATCGACCGTTTCCTCGGTCATGCAACGGAATGTGAGGCAGATGCGATCAGCGACGGCACGCATGCTTTCGTACCGGCTGTGATGGAACACATTGAACTTGCGGGCGTGCATTCGGGTGACTCTGCCTGCGTGATTCCATCTGTTCATATTTCACCGGAAAATGTAGAAACGATCAAAGAATATACGAGAAAGATTGCGGAAGAAATGCATGTCAGAGGACTGATGAATATGCAGTATGCGATTGAAAACGGTAAGGTATTTGTATTAGAGGCAAATCCACGTGCTTCCCGTACGGTTCCGTTAGTATCCAAAGTCTGCAACATCCGTATGGTTCCGCTTGCAACGGATATTATTACTTCTGAGATCACGGGACGTCCGTCACCGGTTCCGTCTTTAAAAGAACAGGTCATTCCAAACTATGGTGTGAAAGAAGCAGTCTTTCCATTTAATATGTTCCAGGAAGTTGACCCTGTTCTGGGACCGGAAATGCGTTCTACCGGAGAAGTATTGGGACTTTCCGCTTCTTATGGCGAAGCATTTTATAAGGCGCAGGAGGCAGCTTCTCTTGAACTTCCATTAGAGGGTACGGTATTGATTTCTGTGAATCGAAAAGATAAGGAAGAGGTTGTGGATGTCGCAAAACTGTTTGCGGAAAATGGATTTCGGATTCTTGCAACAGAAGGAAACTATAAAGTGATCACAGCTGCGGGAATCGCTGCCGAAAAAGTAAAGAAGATCAATGAAGGACGTCCAAACGTTTATGATCTGATCACAAATGGTAAGATTGATATTGTGATCAATTCTCCGGTCGGAAAAGACAGTACGATTGATGACAGTTATTTAAGAAAGGCTGCGATCAAGGTAAAGATTCCATATTATACGACGATTGCAGCAGCTCTTGCAGCCGCAAAAGGAATTCATGATGTGAAAACAAACGGAAGTGCGGAAATTAAGTCTCTTCAGGAATTGCACAGCGAAATTCATGATAAATAGAACGGAATAAAAAGATAGCAGGAAGATGCCGTAAGCCAGGGATCTTCTTGCTGCCCTGAATGAAGGAGGAAATTATGGGTGGTTTTTTTGGCGTAACATCGAAACAGGATTGTGTATTTGATTTGTTTTTTGGAACAGATTATCATTCTCATCTCGGCACAAGACGTGCCGGTATGGCAGTATATGATAAAGACAAAGGATTTGATCGGGCGATCCATAATATAGAAAATTCCCCTTTCCGGACCAAATTTGACAGAGACGTCAATGAGATGCATGGGAATATGGGAATCGGATGTATTTCTGATTATGAACCTCAGCCACTGATCGTTCGTTCTCACCACGGAACTTATGCGATCATGACGGTTGGCAAGATCAATAATATTGATAAGATCATCGATGAGATTTTTCGGTCGGGGCATGCTCATTTCTTGGAAATGAGTGGAGGGGATATCAATGCTACAGAACTTGTGGCGGCGATCATCAACCAGAAAGATAATATTATTGAAGGAATCCAATATGCACAGGAGATTATTGATGGTTCCATGTCGATCATCCTTTTAACGCCAAAAGGAATTTATGCCGCCCGGGACAAATTAGGAAGAACACCGATTGCTCTGGGGCAGAATGACGATGGATATTGTTTTGCATTTGAAAGTTTTTCCTATCTGAATCTCGGTTACCGGGCACTTCGGGAACTTGGTCCGGGAGAGATTGTAATTATGACGCCGGAAGCGGTAAGGACACTTGTAAAACCGGGAACAGATATGAAAATCTGTACTTTCCTGTGGGTTTATTATGGATATCCGTCTTCGTCTTATGAAGGAATCAGTGTAGAGCAGATGAGATATCGCTGCGGGGAAAAACTTGCAAAGCGCGATAATGCTTCTCCGGATATCGTAGCAGGTGTACCAGATTCCGGAACCGCCCATGCTGTCGGATACGCGAATGCATCCGGAATCCCGTTTTCCAGACCATTCATTAAATATACGCCGACTTGGCCGCGTTCCTTTATGCCGACAATGCAGAGCAGACGGAACCTGATCGCAAAGATGAAATTGATACCGGTTCATGATCTGATCGATGGTAAAAGCCTGCTGTTGATTGACGATTCCATCGTACGTGGGACTCAGCTTCGGGAGACAACGGAATTTTTATATAAGAGTGGAGCCAAAGAAGTGCATGTCAGACCGGCATGCCCGCCAATCATGTATGGCTGTAAATATTTGAATTTCTCGCGATCTACTTCGGATATGGATCTGATCGCAAGACGTGTGATCGCAGAAATGAATGTCGGTTATAAGCATGTAAATCTAATGCCTTATTCAGATCCGGATACGCCGGAATATCAGAATATGATCGATCGCATTTGCGATAAATTGAATTTTACTTCCCTGCGGTACCACAGACTGGATGATATGATCGAATCCGTTGGATTGGATAGAAGCAAGCTGTGTACGTATTGTTGGGATGGAAGAGAATAAAATAAGAAAAAGCCATGTTTTTACGGTGGTATGGAAGATTTTTCATTCTACCGCAGGACATGGCTTTTTAACGTTTGGATTGAAGTCTTGCCATATATTATTGTAAACATAAGAAAGTTATGTTATAATACAAACTAAGAAAATAGTTTATAGTTTAATAATGCAATATAGGAGTGCTAACCAATCTATTTTGCTATATATTTCAAAGGAAAATGATGATGATACAAGTAAAATAACGATCCAGTGTAGATAATTTACCGAAAATGAAAAAACGATTTAATTTATTAACAAATATGCAAAATTTGCAGAGGAAAGTGGCACAGATATCAGCAGAGATAAAAAGCAGATTATGTTGTCAAAGGGTGTTTTAACAAGGAAGGGTGCTGCCTAATGAAAGAATAAAAATCCATACATAACAAATGGGCGCTAACCAATATCTGATAAGATCAATGTAATGTATGGATAATAATATTATATCAAATGAGCGGGATAAAGTAAATTCGATAAATAGTGTTGAATAATAGAATGATGGGGAAGTTATTATGAGAAAAAAGCTATTAATAGTAATATTGTTTGTGTTTATTTTGTCTGCAACAGGTTGTGGCCAACAGGGAGCAATTAATGATTCTGAACAGGAACAAGCCGATGCGTCAGTCCCGGAATGGCTGGAATCTTATTCGGAATTTAAAAATTCATCGACTTCGATTTATATTGATTCTTCTGAGGAACAGCTTTCGATAAAAGAAGATCATATCGTAATTCCAGAAGGCAATCTCATCCTTGTGACAAAGGAAATTGCCGGACAGGCGCGGAAAGAAGCGGGAACAGATCAAAAGCAGATTCAGAAGATTATGCAGCTGCTGCAGGAAACAAAGGTATTAAAAGAAGAGGAAGTTCCTGAGATCGAAACGGGACACTGGCTGGGTCTGGACTTCGACATGGTATTTTTATCCGCACAAGGAGATTATTCACTGGTGAAGGTCACAGTGAGGGATGATCATGTGGCGGCGGTCGACATTCTTGATGAAAACGGAGAGGATGAGATCTCAGCTTATATTCAGTCAGAGGAACTGGTTACTGCTATTCTGGATGCGGCAGAGTTCCGGGAACTTGATCCGCAGAAATTTGCAGAGGTTACTGATATCCAGATAATAGATGCGGGCGGACAGGCATACGAATGTCCGGATGAAGAAATGACACAGATAAAAGGGATTTTAAACGGGAAATACGAAAAAACGGACCGGTGTCAGGGACCGTTTGATGTCTACATTCAGCTGACGTTCCAGGATGGAGAAAAGGCAGAAGCCAGGTGGTGCAATGATGGCTGTGGGATTCTGGCTGTGGAAGGGCATTATTATAAATTCTCTGGAAAAGACTGATTGTCGAATTCTGTCTGATAAATATAGGATAGCATAGAAAGAAAAAGAAATCTACAGGTGGTGCATGTAGTTCACGCAGGTTTTATTGACTTTCAAAAAATATATAATACTTTTTTAAAAATATAGTATTGTTGGTATCGAGATTATTTAGTGAAAATTTGTAAATCAAAATCCAGATATTTGATAGTTTATGGTGTTGTATATTAAAGGGAAATATGACAATAGTACAACAGATTTTGGGTGGCAGATTTTATTATTGAGGTAACTTGTAGATTGTGCAAATAAAAAGTGGGTGATATCAATAAAAGGATAAATAATTCGTATATAATAAGCGGTTTTGAGTTAGTGTCTGTAAGTTGTTTTACTTGCCTACAAACTTATAGGTAATTGCGAAACAGGTCAATCATTATAGGTGCATAGACGGTCAGTGGCGCAAATTCTATCGAAAAGCAAGAATCATTGGGAAATCGGCTCTTTATAAAGCTTTGCAGAAGTCTTGCGTCATGGACAGATTTATCCTCATCCGGGGAATTAGATTTTTTGTTTATTACAATCTCGGGATGTTTCCCGAAGAAATCTTTATTGTAAAAACAGATGGAACGGACGATACCTAGGTCGTTTGTGACAATGCTAACTTTATAAGCATAACAAAAATGACTATCTATATAGAGCTGTTTGATATCAGGATTGGCAGAGGCATGAGCGGGCATGGAGCCGTAAGCGGCTTTATAAGGGTCATAACCGTCGTCAAAGTGCATGGCTTTATAAAAGCGGGAGGAGAATATGAAAGAAATTTTAAAAAAAAGATTAGTAACTATTGGCGTTCTTGGAATTCTCATTGTGTTAAACGTAATATCAGTATCTGCAACTTATAAATCTTTTTCGAAAGAATTTGTGTATGGTAATAAATATACAATGGTTACAAGAGCAGATAAGGATTCCTCACATGAGTATGTGAAGCTTTTAGTTTCAGCTATGTACAAAGATGACGGATCAGCATCAAGTTATCAACGATCTAAAGCTGCTCTAAAAGGATGGAATGGAGAGTCATATGTGCGTTGTACTATTAAATCAGATTATCCACAAACAGTAATAAAAGGAGTGAAAGCCAAATTTAAGTTATTGAATGCATATAAAAAAGCGGGTAAAACTGTTAAATATTATGCCAAGGGAAATGATCCGGATAAGGACTGTAAAATTTCAGGTACTATGTGGATTGATGAACAGGAATAATCGATATGGAAGGAGAGTTTTTTGCTCTCCTTTTTCTGAAAGGTGGGAAAATATATGAAGTATAAACGAAAAAATTTCTGTCACATGCTTGGAGCAGAACTTTACCTGTTCACGCATAAACGTTCCTTCTGGTTTGCATTCTGGGTCATGCTCCTGTTCAGCGGAGGCACGTATCTGATCGATGTCAGAAATAACTTTGGAATCGATATATCTTCAACACTGCGGGCGTGTGACCATTTTGTACTGAACTACTGGGTGGAAGGGATCCCATATTTTTCGGTTTTCTTCCCATTCCTGGTTACATTTCCGGTTGCCTTCCCATCGTTTGACGAGGAACATGCTGGAAGCTGTGCTTACAGTATCTCAAGAGGATCACGTACACGAAGGGATATTTGCCGGGCACTGGCAGCTTTTCTTTCCGGATTTCTCATCATGTGTATCCCACTTCTTTTGAACTTGGCATGGAACGCCACTACGTTCGAAATGACTGCCAACAGCCATGAAGGAATGGTGAATTCAAGAGGATATTTTGGAAAAGCCGGATATGCATTTGAAGAATTTTATCATCTTCATCCATGGCTGTATGAGATATTCATCATCCTCCATGTGGGGATCTTTGCCGGAATCTGTGGTATTTTTGCTTACAGCATAGCAAACTATATCCGAAAGTATAAGATTCTTGTGGCATTGCCCGTATTCCTTGTATTCTTCGTTTCACAATCCCTGCACATCACGGGATATGAAATGGACATGTACCTGATGTGTCCGATGAGAGAGATTGATTTCTGGCCGATGGTCACTGTGGAGATTGTGATGTTTGCCACCGGGACAGGCCTACTCATCCAAAATATCCGGACAAGGGAACTATTATAGGAGGAGACATCGATGGGAACATGGAATGAATATAAAAAATGTCTGGCAGCTCTGCCACTCGCACTTCTCATGAACCTCTATTGCTTTAGACCGGAACAGGGGTTGGACGGAGACTTTAACCGCTTTCTGTTAGGCAGCATTTTTGATATCCGCAGCGGAGATGGTTACCGTCTGCTGGTGTTGTCATTCATGAGCATGGGGTTCCTTCTCGTTTTTGCTCTGCTTTGTGGAATGGATATCTATCGGGAGATGTATTCGAGCGGAATCTATGCGGTCATCCGCGTCAAAAATCGGATACGCTGGGTCGCATCCCTGATCCTAAAGCTTGCGGGAAAGGCGCTGCTTTTTTCCTGTCTATATATGGCTGTCACTTATGTGCTGCAGAGGCACTATACGCAGATGGAACCGGACGAGCGTACGATTTATGCTGTATTCCTGTCCGTTTTCTTCCTGACGTCCACTACGCTGCTCATTGCATTAGTGATCAACTACCTGTCCATTCGAAAAAACACCGTCACAGGATGTTTTGGAGGGACCGTCGTCCTGCTCCTGATGATCCTGTACACGCTTTCTTTTGACAGCATACCGGTCATCGGAGAACACCGTCTGCTGCTGTACCTGGATCCGCTGTGCATGACAAACCTCTTTTATGAAGGAAATGTACGGATGACAGCAGGTTTTCTTTTGTATTATGTGCTGCTCCTGGTCCTTTTTACGGCTGTATTTTCCATACAGACGGCGATGATGGACCTTATGGGCGTAAATGAAGATATCTAACAGGAGGAGGGAAATGATATGAAAATAGAAAAGAATACAGCCAGGATTGAAGATATGACAAAGACGATTAAAGGGGAAACGGTCTTATCCGGAGTTTCCATGGAGCTTTTTGGGGGAAAGATTTACGGCATCGTCGGAAAAAACGGTTCGGGCAAGACTATGCTCTTCCGGGCGATCTCCGGACTGATCCGTCCGGACAAGGGAAAGATCTTCTGGAACGGACAGTATATAAAAGACAGCCTTCAAGGAGTGCTCAGGCTGGGGCTTGTACTGGAAAACATCGGATTGCACCCGGACTTAAGCGCTCAAGAGAACCTTGCCTATCTGGCAAAGATCAACTGCTACATTACAAAGAAGGAAGCAATTCAGACCTTATCCCGTGTCGGGCTGGATCCAAAGAATAAAAAGAAAGTAAAGACATATTCGCTCGGGATGCGGCAAAAACTGGTAATCGCACAGGCGGTCATGGAACATCCGGACCTGTTGCTGCTCGATGAGCCGACCAACGCGCTGGATGCCCAGAGTGTGGAACGGGTACGCGGAATCATTCGGGAGGAGGCAGAAAGAGGTGCCATTGTCGTAATCGCCAGCCATAACCGGGAGGACATCGATACCCTGTGTGATCATGTGTTCTACATGAAAGATGGAGTGTTAACAGAAGATCGGGGGGATGAATGATGTTGAAGAGGAACCTGCTGCTCGTGGCTGTCACGATTGCGATCATCACAGTATTGGGACAGGCCTGGAAGGGGAACTTCGTGGATCTTGGAATGAACGAGATCAATTCACTAGATGATCTGCGTGGAAGACCGTTCTATTTCGAATCGATTGATTCTGATACCGAATATTATCGGGAATATAGGCAAATGTATATGGATCAATATGAGAATTGTGATTGTATTATGATTGCTTCTCCGACCGGAGGCTATCAGATGGGCACTTCTTCCGGCATACAAGAAGTCCAGGTTGAACGGGTACTCCGGGGAGATCAATCATTAAAAGGAAATACGGCATGGATCGACGGCATGCCGGGACTTGCTTATTATGAGGATGAAGATAAAACACGCATCGATGCATTGCTCAATTATATGCAGGAAGGAAATGAATATTTGATCTTCTGTGAACCTTATATATCCGATGAGGGAGAAGTAATAGAAATGGAAGAAGAATATTACCATACGGATTGCTTTTTTGGTTACTTGAATATTACAAAGCGTAAAGATACCGGGGTCATTCTGGATATTAACAAGAGCTATACTTATGAGGAACTGGAAGGATATGAATTCTTTGGTGGATGCCAGAGCGTGCTGGATGTAAAGCAGGAAATCAAGGATGCGCTGTTGGAGGAGTATCTCAAGGAATAAATTCAAAAGGAAGACATTGGTTATTTTGAGGAATATTATATGACATTTGGCCATACGTATGCGAATTTGAAGTGTTTTCATTTGAAAGAAAAAGAAGGACTTCATGATACAACAAATACCATTCTTCAGTCCTATGCGAACATATTGAAGATTTCGGAGTGATAATAAGGAAAAATGAATGAGTAATGAATTTTTGATGGCGACGGTTTACTGTTATGATTTTAAAGTAAGAACTGTAATGACATATTATTTGATAAATATAATATCCAAAGTATAGGAGACATTTGCATGAAAAAAGTAGTAACGAGTAATGATCATGTTTCATTATCTAAAATTGAAGAGGCGCTGCATTCCAAAAATATTTTCTTTTATTCAAAAGATGAAGGTGCAGAAGAATTTTTGAAGATTTACTCCGGAATGTCATATCTGGGATCAGACATTTATGTTTCGGAAGCAGACTATGAAGAAGCAAAGAGAATCGTTGATGCTATTCAAAAAAAAGAGGAAGAAGAGATCATAGAAGATGATTCAGAAGTGAAATGGTATCAAAATAAAAGAATAGTTGCAAGAATATTCCTTGGCTT
>DVKZ01000066.1 GCA_018715775.1 Candidatus Fimousia stercorigallinarum
ATCAGGATATCCCAAGGACATGGATATCATGAAACGATCCACCTGTGCTTCCGGAAGATGCTGCGTACCAACACTTCCAAATGGGTTTTGCGTTGCGATTACCATAAATGGAGATGGCACTTCCCTCGTGATCCCTTCTGCTGTCACTTTGCGTTCTTCCATAACTTCCAATAATGCAGATTGCGTTTTCGGCGAAGTACGATTGATCTCATCTGCCAGAAGAAGATTGCAAAAAACTGATCCCGGCTGATATACAAATTGCTCTGATTCTCTGCGGTAAATCGAAAATCCGGTCAAATCCGATGGCATAACATCCGGAGTAAACTGTACACGTTTATATTCTAACGACATTGCCTTAGAAAAAGCCAATGCTAATGTTGTCTTTCCAACGCCCGGAATATCTTCCAGCAAAATGTGTCCATTTGCAAGAAATGACAACATAATTTCCTTTATCTGTTCATCTTTTCCTAAAATGATCCGGCCTACTTGTTCCATAACCTGTTCAATACTTTTCAGATTTGCCTGCACGCATTTCACTCCTTTAATAAAAATAGGTGCCGGGTAAAGCACTTCTTGACTTTCCAATGACACCTACATTTTAATTTACCTTTTTTTATCTGTCCAATACTTATGTTCTATACTGAGATATACGTTTTACATATCGTCGCCATTTTGATAAGCGGTAACCAAAAGCTCCGGAAAGTACCTGCATAGATGGAACAGTCGCTGTATAAGTTGGATCCAGGACAGCAAAGACCGCACTTGTACCGAGAATTGCTCCTTTCCACAATTTATCTTCGTATGTGATGACTGCACCGGAGTTCATTTCTGCACCGGTACCGGAAGCTGTTACTACTGCGCCCATCGGAATGCCGGCTGATGGGAATTTACCTTGTTCATATTCCATGCTCCAGATATCCTCATCCAGCATAGCCTGTGCAGAGATTACCTTACAGCAGTCGATCACACTTCCTCCACCAACAGCAAGGATAAAATCTACTTTTTCTTCTTTTGCCAGTTTTGCGCCTTCCTGTACTTTCGCATATGTCGGATTTGGCATAATACCGGAAAAATCCAGTACTTCTTTTCCTTCCGCTACAAGCATACCCTTTAATTCATCATAAATGCCGCTCTTTTTTACAGAACCGCCTCCATAAGCCAGCATTACTTTTTTTCCAACCTTTGGAAGCTCCATTTTTAATGCTTCGGATGAGGCACCTTCACCAAAATAAACCTTTGTCGGATACGAAAATGTAAATTTGTTCATATCAATTCCTCCTTATTATCATAATATCTTGTTAATTCTGTTAATCAATGTTATAATCCGATTGGAACTATCGGTTTGTACTATCGATTATAATTACCGATTGTAACAACCGGTCAATACTTTTTATAAATCTTTTATAAAAAATTTATTTTTCAGATTAGGAGGATTTATTCCATGTACACGATGATGCAGGCCTGCCGGGAAACGGATATGACTTACCAGGCATTAAAATACTATTGCAATGAAGGATTAGTTCCCAATGTAAAACGCGACAAAAATAACCGCCGTATTTTTGATGAAAAAGATATAAAATGGATCAAAGATCTCGTATGCCTGAAAAGATGCGGTATGAGTATTCAGGAAATGAAAGAATATTTAGATTTATGTCTGCAGGGGGAGGCAACCATCCCGCAAAGAAAAGTTTTACTTGAGAAAAAGCAGGAATCTCTTCTTGCCTCTATCAAAGAATTAGAAGATTGTGTGGACTATATTAACTGGAAACAAAATTTTTACGATGAGGTTCTTTCTGGAAAACGTCCATATGTCAGCAATCTGATCAGAACCGAAAAAGACAATGAACAAATAAAAAAATACCGCTGATCAGCATTTAATTGCTGACCAGCAGTGGTTTTTTTCTTACCTTCGGCAACATTCTTTCATGCATACCTGTCATTATGACTAAGATGATCATCAAATATATCGGCATGAGGGAAATTCCGATATGATTTGCCATCAATCCGAAAAACGGAGGCATCAGACAGTTGCCAACATAAGCCGCAGCCATTTGAACCCCGATGACCGCCTGTGATTTTTCTTTTCCAAAATTAGCAGGTGTCGCATGTATAATCGACGGATAAATCGGAGCGCATCCTAACCCGATCATAACCAGTCCTGCCAGACAGGTCATTTCTCCGAACGGAAGAAGAAGCGTGATCACTCCGGCAGCGATCACCCCCTGTCCGAGGCGGATCATCTGCGTATCATTCCATTTTATCGTTAAAAATCCACTTAAAAATCTTCCGACTGTAATTCCGATAAAAAATAAACCGGCAAAACTTGCCGCTGTTTCTTCAGATAATCCTCGATTCAGCACAAGATAACTGCTTACCCATAAACTTGTCGTCTGTTCAAGCGCACAATAACAGAAAAACGTGATCATAATTTCTTTTGCGCCCGGTATATTTATAATTTCACGAAGGGAAAGAGCCTTCGCCATTGTCTCTTCAGATGCATCCTGTTGTTCCTTTTTGCCATTCCAAAGCGGAAGACTGATCAACAACAATGCTGTTAATACGATCTGCAAAACGGCAATATACCGATATCCCATATTCCAGCTTTGTCCGCCTGTTAACGCATATCCCATGACATATGGTCCTGCAGATGCTCCGATTCCCCACATGCAGTGCAGCCAGCTCATATGTCTGCTCGCATAATGAAGGGCAACATAGTTATTCAAAGAAGCATCTACGCTTCCTGCCCCCAGGCCATATGGAATTGCCCACAGACAAAGTTCCGGAAAAGAATGACTGATAGAAAATCCAGCCAGAGCTGCCGCTGTCATGAAAACGCTTACCGCGGTTACTTTACCGGTACCAAATTTCTTTGTCAGCCGATCGCTTTGCAGACTCGAGATGATCGTACCTCCTGCAATGATCATAAAGATAATTCCAGAATAAGAGACAGGAACAGAAAATTCCTGATACATAGACGGCCAGGCGGAACCGAGAAGAGCATCTGGCAGACCCAGACTGATAAATGCAATATAAATGATTCCTAATAATAAATGTACCACTTTCTTTTTCCTCCCAAAAAGAATGAACTCTTCACTCACAATAAAACGGCTATATTATAAATGCAGTCTTCTCAAATTTCAATAACAATTTTGCAAAATAATAGAAGAATCCTGCCCATCATTCTGATTTTTTTACCCAAAGGCTTGACTTTATAGAAAGAATAGAGATAATGAGAATAGAGTCTTTATTGAAAATAGAAAGGTATGGTTTAAAGCAATGAAAATAGCAGTAACTTATGATAACGGAAATATCTTCCAACACTTTGGGAGAACGGAATATTTTAAAGTATACAACGTGGAAGACGAAAAAGTCATTTCATCTGAAGTCATCGGTTCCAATGGTGTCGGACATGGTGCTTTAGCCGGTCTTTTGGCCGATCAGTCTGTGGATGTACTGATCTGCGGAGGCATCGGAGGCGGGGCTCAGGCTGCACTTGCAGAAGCCGGAGTTGAATTATGTGCCGGCGCTCAGGGTGATACAGACCAGGCAGTTGAATCCTACTTAAAAGGCGAATTAATTTCCACCGGAGCAAATTGTGATCATCATCATGAAGAAGGTCACAGCTGCGGCGGACATGAAGAAGGACATTCATGCGGAGACAGCTGCGGGGCTCATCAGCCGGCATTTACCGGACGCAATGTTAATAAAACATGCCGTGTTCACTACAAAGGTACATTTAACGACGGTACGCAGTTTGATTCTTCTTATGACCGTGGAGAACCTTTGGAATTCATCTGCGGAGCCGGTCAGATGATCCGGGGATTTGATGCCGCAGTCGCTGATATGGAAATTGGTCAGGTAACGGACATTCATTTAATGCCGGAAGAAGCTTACGGCATGCCGGATCCAAATGCAATTTTTACAGTTGAGATCGCACAGCTTCCAGGTTCCGAAGATTTAGCAACAGGACAGCAGGTTTATCTAACTAATCAATATGGACAGCCTTTCCTTGTGAAAGTAACAGCAAAAGACAAAACAACGATCACATTTGATGCAAATCATGAAATGGCAGGAAAAGAATTAAACTTTCGTATTGAATTAGTCGAAGTAGAATAAAACAAGATTCAAAAAGGCATACAGGTTGTTTTAACATAAACAGCCTATATGCCTTTTCTCTCATTTCCTTGAAACAAAATGCTTAATAAATACATACATTACAATAATAAATGCGATCAGATAGCCAAATGCTCCCAGAGCAGGAATACCTAAAATCTTTGGTTTCATATCCGTTGTACAGATAATGCTCGAACTGATCAACAGTGCCATGACCCAAAGCCCCATAACGATATTTCGTATCAGGCGGCGCAGCAACTGTGCAAGATCATCAGATACATGAAGATCCAGATTGACTTTTGTCTGTCCCTTCATATGCCCTTGAAGAATATCTGCTGCCAGCGATGGGATATCAACCGCTCTTCTCAAAGACCGAAGTGTACTTTTAAACGCACTTTTCAGTTCTTTTTTCAGATTTTCCTCCTGTAGCAGCTGCCTTTTTAAGCGTGCAGATGCAATCTGTACCATATTGATATCCGGGCTGATATTTGACAGGATCCCTTCCACATGTGTCAGTCCTCTTGCAAGAAGTGTCAGTCCATGGGGCATAACGATCTGGTTGTTTTTCATCGTTTCCATCAGATCTTTTGTTAATACTGAAATATCAATACTTCCAAAATCCACCGTCCCGTATTGTGACATCAATGCCTGCAGGTCACTATATAGCTGGCTCTGATCCGGTTTTCCACGAAATTCTCCAATTGCCAGCACGCTGTCCTGAATCTTTCCGATATCATTTAACGCCACACCTTCTACAGCATTGCTGATAAATTCCCGGTCTCTGTTCGTCAGCCTTCCCATCATTCCCATATCAATCCAGACAATCTTTCCATCCCGGATCATTACATTGCCCGGATGCGGATCTGCGTGAAAAAAACCATCTTCAATGACCTGTTTAATAAAGTTATCTGCAAACTTTGTTCCGATCTCCCCAAGATCATAACCATTTGCAAGAAGATCTTCCTTATCGTCAATTGCAAATCCCTCAACGTATTCCATGACAAGTACTTTGGTGGTCGTGTATTCCCGATAAAGATGCGGAACTTCTACAAATACGATGTCACTGTTTTTATCTGCGAATTCTTCCATGTTTGATGCTTCCATCAAAAAATTCATCTCTTCTTGGGAAACTTTCCAAAGCTCTGCCAATACCAGATCCAGATCCACTAAATCTTTTACTGCCATCGGTGGAAGAAACTTAACGGCTCTTCGAAGCAGGCCAATGTCTCTGGATAAGGTTTCATAAATACCCTGACGCTGCACCTTGACCACAACCTTTTCTCCGGATCGCAGTACCGCCCGGTGTACCTGGGCGATGGAAGCAGATCCAAGAGGATCCGGTTCTATGCTCCGAAAAATCTTCTTCCAGGAATATCCAAATGATTCATTCATTACCTGTTCCACCTGAGAAAACGCCATCGCCGGAACATCAGAGCGTAAATGCATCAGTTCATCACAATATTTTTGAGGAAGAATATCCGAACGGCTGGACATGATCTGACCGAGTTTAATATAAGTCGGTCCCAAATCTTCCAAAATCTGTCGGAGCTTTTCTGGTGTAATCCCCCGGGTAATGGAATTCTTTCGAAGAACAGCTGTAATTTCCCGCAGTCTTCCGCGCGAACTGACGGCTTCCTTTTCCGATGATCCGTTATTGCTATTTGGACTATTTTCCGGACCGCCTGTTACTTCCTGCATTTATGCTTCCACCGCGCCCTCGTCCGGGGCTTCTTCATTTTCTGTTTTTGAATTGTTTTCTTTTTCTCCTGCTTCCATTGCCTGAATCTGCTCTTTTAACGCAGCAATCTGCTCAGGAGTCATTTTACCAAGAAGTTCTGTCAGTTCTTCTGGTGTAGAAGGCTTTATCGATACGTTTACATTTGATTTTACTTTTTCACGGAGATCATGGCGGAGTTCCTGATTAAGCGCTTTGCCCTGCTCTACCGTCAATTCTCCTTTTTTCACAAGATCATCCAGAATCTCTTTTGATTTTTCTGCGGTAACTGCCGCTGTTCCGATTCCTGCCAATAATAATTTTTTCATGTTTTCGCCTAATTCCATAATGATTCCTCCTTTATGAAGACTTAAATGATCAATATACTGCTGCCACTCCTAAAATAGAAAACCCAAAAGCTTTGGAATAAAAATCACACAGCCGATCACAGCTGACATGATCGCAGACATCAAAACAGCACCGGCAGCAGTATCTTTTGCGACTTTTGCCAGCGGTTTCCGCTCTTCTGTCACCAGATCCACGACTGATTCCACTGCTGTATTGATCAATTCCAAAGACAGAATCAATCCAAATAAGATCAGGCAAATGCACCATTCCGTTACGGAGATTCGGAAGAAAAACCCTGCAATGATAACAAGAATCATAAACACACAATGAATCTTCATGTTTCTTTCTTTTCTTATGCATGTAAAGATTCCCTCAAATGCATAAGAAAAACTTTTATAAATGGGTGCCTTTTTCCCTGACATACGATCACCTGCCTTTTTTCTGCTTTTGTCAAAGGATGGACAGTATACTTTCAGCCTATTTATTAATATAATATTTTACCACATTTTTCTCTGAAATAAGTACTTTATGAAAATTTTTCTCTTTAAAAAAAGAAAGATGAAAAAGGAACTGGTATTCTGAACGGATTGGATGTTTTATCCCCTCATCGAACTGATAAAAAATAGAACGGCACATATCGTTAGCAACGCTCCATAAAGGTAGTTCTGTCGCTTTCCTGTCTTTGCTCCTAAGACAAACCATATAATTCCATATACCAGGCTGTATAACGTCCATAATCCATAGGTGAAAGAGCCGGAATAATGATATTCTATAAAAATAAGCACCAGACAGACAATAATCCCAATTTTCCCCGCCCAGTTTGCTGCCTTACCATAGATGTTCCTTTCTTTTACACGAATATTCTGACGCTGTTTTCTGTTTTTTACCGAAGTACTTTGTTTACTCATAAATAATCTCCCATGTACAATAGATTGCATTTTTCTTTAAAAATACTATTTCATCCGCAAAAAGTCAAGAAAAAAGACAGTGGTTTAAAAATTACCACTGCCTTATTTTATCTTATGCAATTGCATCGTCCATCGTGTATGCTTCTAAGGAATTTTCTTTTACCTGGATACAAATATAACGGATCCCACAATCCTCTGCTGCAAAAAACTGACGTTTTCCGGCAGGTGCGATACGGATCCAGTCGCCCGCTGTTAATTCTACGGTTTCATCGTCAATAACAGCTTTTCCTTTTCCTTCCAGGAT
>DVKZ01000067.1 GCA_018715775.1 Candidatus Fimousia stercorigallinarum
TGATGTGGTAAAAGAAATTGTCTCATATGGACGAGAACTGGAGAAGACACATCATAAAAAATTCCGTTTTACAATGACGACCAATGGTGTTCTGTTAAATGATGACATCATGGAATTTTTAAATAAAGAGATGAGCAATGTTGTTTTGAGTATCGATGGACGAAAAGAAGTGCACGATCATATGCGTCCGACTCAGAACGGGAAAGGCAGTTATGATCTGATTCTTCCGAAGTTTCAGAAGTTTGCCAAAATGCGTGGAGATAAGAGCTATTATGTGAGAGGAACCTTTACGAGAAATAACCTTGATTTCTGCAAAGATGTGTTACATATGGCGGATCTCGGCTTCGATGAAATCTCGATTGAACCCGTTGTTGCAGAAGACGGAGAATCCTATGCGATCCGTGAAGAAGATCTTCCTGTTATTTTTGAACAGTACGATCTGCTTGCAAAAGAAATGATCAAGAGAGAGAAAGAAGGAAATGGATTTACCTTTTTCCATTTTATGATCGACTTGACCGGCGGACCGTGTGTGGCAAAGCGTCTTTCCGGATGTGGCTCAGGTACAGAATATCTGGCAGTTACTCCTTGGGGAGACTTATATCCATGTCATCAGTTTGTTGGAGAAGAGGATTTTCTGCTCGGAAATGTATATGATGGCGTGAAACGCATGGATCTTGTCAATGAGTTCAAAGGATGCAACGTCTATACAAAAGAAAAATGCAAAAAGTGCTTTGCCCGTTTCTATTGCAGCGGTGGGTGTGCTGCGAATTCTTACAAGTTCCACGGCACCTTAAATGATGCCTATGACATTGGATGCGAAATGGAACGTAAGAGAGTAGAATGTGCCTTGATGATCAAAGCAGCGTTGGCAGAATCGTAATGCTAAAGAAAGGAAGAGACGATGAAGAAAAAGAATAAAGTCAAGATAATTGTGGGGTTTTTTCTGATTATCATCCTTACGGTAGCCGGTGGGATCATCAGTTATCAGGGAATTGGCAAAAAGCATACAGGAAGCGCACAAAATATTGATTTAGGACTTGATCTTGCGGGTGGCGTCAGCATCACTTATCAGGTGCAGGGGGATGACATTTCCCAGACAGATATTGATGATACGGTTTACAAACTTCAGCAGCGTGTGGATGGATACAGCACGGAGTCCGAAGTTTACCAGGAAGGAGATGACCGGATCAAGATTGAGATTCCGGGAGTTACGGATGCGGATGCGATCTTGGAAGAACTCGGGCAGCCGGGAACGTTGACATTTCTTACTCCGGATGGGGAAGAAGTATTGACGGGTTCTGAAGTAAAGAGTGCAGAAGCCCAAACGTATGAAGATAACGGAACGAGAAATTACATTGTTACGTTGGAATTGAATTCGAAAGGAACAAAGGCATTTGCGGAAGCAACAAAAGAATATATTGGACAGCCGATCTATATTATTTATGATAATGAGATTATCAGTTATCCAACGGTCGAATCGGAAATTACAACCGGTGAATGCCAGATTTCCGGAATGGAGAGCTTTGAAGCTGCGGAAAATCTTGCATCTTCCATCCGTATCGGAGCGCTGCCGGTTGAACTAAAGGAATTAAGTTCCAATGTCGTATCTGCTCGTCTGGGTGCAAATGCGATTGAATCAACTTTGTTAGCGGGAGCGATTGGCCTTGGCCTCGTTGCGTTGTTTATGATTGCTATCTATTTAATTCCTGGATTTTGCGCATCATTAGCGCTGATCTGTTATACGGTCATGATCTTGCTCGCATTAAATGGATTTAATATCACCCTGACGCTGTCTGGTCTGGCGGGTATCATACTGGGTATCGGTATGGCGGTGGATGCGAATGTTATTATCTACACGCGTATTCAGGAAGAACTTGCAATTGGTAAAAGTGTACTTGCTTCGATTAAATCGGGATTTCATAAGGCAAGTTCGGCAATCTTTGATGGGAATATCACGACGTTGATCGCTGCTGCGGTTTTATACTTAAAAGGAACCGGATCGGTCAAAGGATTTGCGCAGACTTTGGCACTCGGTATTGTTATTTCAATGTTTAGTGCCCTTGTGATCAGCAAGGTGTTTGCATATGCCTTTTATTATTTCGGATTTAAAGATCCGAAGTTCTATGGCAAGAAAAGAGTCGGCCGTCAGATCGACTATATCAAGCTTAGTAAAAAATGTATGATCTTATCTTTGGTCGTTATTTTAGCAGGATTTGCATTCATGCCTGTCAATAAAGCGGACAAAGATATCGGACATATTTTAAATTATAGTCTGGAATTTTCCGGCGGAACCGCCTCTACGATCACGTTTGAGGATGATGTGGAAATGAATGAGGAGCTGGAAAATAAAATCGTAAAATTGTATGAGGATGTTTCAGAATCTTCTTCGGTTCAGACACAGAAAGTAACGCAAGATAATCAGATAATCGTAAAGACACCGACATTGGAGATTGATCAGAGAGAAGAACTGGAAGAGCAGTTGACATCGGATGATTATCAGGCGAAGTCTGTAACTTGCGAAAATATCAGTTCGACGATCAGTTCTGAAATGCAAAGAGATGCCGCAATCGCGGTTGCAATTGCAGCTGTCTGCATGTTGATCTATATTGCATTTCGGTTTAAGGATCTTAAATTCGGCGGAAGTGCGGTGTTGGCATTGATCCACGATGTTTTAGTTGTTCTGACGGTATATTCTATTGGACGTCTTTCGGTCGGAAGTAATTTTATCGCATGTATGTTAACGATCATCGGATATTCGATTAATGCAACGATCATTATTTTTGACCGTATCCGTGAAAATATGCGTTCCATGAATGACGGCGACAGTCTGGCAGATGTTGTAAATGCAAGTATTAACCAGACGTTTACACGATGTGTCAACACTTCGGTAACGACGTTTATTATGGTATTTTGTCTGTTTGTGTTAGGTTCATCAAGCATTCGTGAGTTTGCCCTGGCATTGATGGCCGGTATCGTCTGCGGGGGATATTCTTCCATTTGTATTACCGGTCCGCTCTGGTATACTCTGAAAAAGAGAGAAAAGCGCAGAGTTTCTTCAGGCGCTGCCGGCGAGACAAAAATCCTTCCGGGTAAAAAAACGGAGAAGAAGGCAAAGAGAACTGGAAAAAGACAGAAAAGACGTTAAGGACAATGAGGAGAAGGTTTTATAATCTTCTCCTTTTTTGCGCGGAAACGCCGCGTATGAAAAGACAGGTGAAAACATGGAAAAGTGGTTTATACAGGCAAAAAAGGCAGACTTTTTTGCAATTGGGAAAAAATTTCATATTGATCCGGTTGTAGCCAGGATCATTCGAAACCGCGGCATCATCGGGGATGATGAGATCGAACAGTACTTGCATGGCGGACTGGAAACACTGCATGATCCGTATTTACTAAAGGATGCTGAACGTGCGGCAGATATTTTAATGGAAAAGAAAAATGAAAAACGGAAAGTAAGAATTATTTCTGACTATGATGTCGATGGTGTTATCTCAAATTTTATTTTATGGACAGGTCTTCAAAAATGCGGAATTGACGTGGATTTTCGGATTCCTGACCGTATTGCGGATGGCTATGGGATTAATGAACGACTGATCCGGCAGGCAAAAGAAGATGGGATCGATACAATCGTGACATGTGATAATGGAATCGCAGCAATCGACCAGATTGCTTATGGCAAGAGCATGGGACTGACGATTCTTGTTACGGATCATCACGATATTCCATATGAAATAACCCCATCCGGTAAAAACTATCTGTCTTCGAATGCTGATGCAATTGTTAATCCGAAACAGCCGGATTGTCCATATCCATTTGATAAAGTGTGCGGCGCTGTCGTAGCATGGAAACTGGTGCAGATCTTATATGATAAAATGCATTTTTCGAAAGATATGTATGAAGAATTTATTCCATATGCAGCGATTGCGACGGTATGTGATATCGTTGATCTGACTGGAGAAAACCGTGCTCTGGTAAAACTGGGATTAGAAAGGCTGCCAAAGGTCGATAATCCGGGGCTGCAGGCATTGATGGAAGTCAATGGATTGATGGGGAAAAAGATTTCCTCCTATCATCTCGGATTTTTGATCGGCCCATGCATAAATGCAACCGGGCGGCTGGAATCGGCAGAGGAGGCGTTAGCTTTGCTGTTAGAAAGGGATGTTGTTAAGGCGCGCGCACTGGCTCAGAAATTAAAAATGCTGAATGATGAGCGCAAGGCGATGACGGAAGAAGGTGTTTGTACCGGATTTCGGATGGTCGAAGAACAGGGACTGGACAAACAGCTGGTTTTGGTCGTATTTTTGCCGGATTGTCATGAAAGTCTTGCAGGGATTATTGCCGGAAGGATCAAAGAACAGTATTATAGACCGACGATCGTTTTGACGAGAACAGAAGGCGGACTGTTAAAAGGATCCGGGCGATCGATCGAAGGCTATCATATGTTTGAAAAATTAAACGAAGTAAAACATCTGCTTGTGAAATTTGGCGGACATCCAATGGCGGCGGGAATGTCCTTAAAAGAAGAAGATTTAGAGGAATTTTGTCGGCAGCTAAATGAAAAGGCCGGATTGACAAAAGATCAGTTGGTTAGAAAAATATTGATCGATGTTCCTATGCCGATCGATTATATTTATGCGGATCTGATCCGGCAGATGGATCTTCTGGAACCGTTCGGAAAAGAAAATCCGAAACCGCTTTTTGCGGAAAAGAATCTTCATATTATAAGTGCCAGAAAAATCGGAAAACAGAAAAATATGTTAAAGATGCGTTTGCAGAATGGAAGCGGGAAAAAAGTAGATGCATTGCTATTTCAGGGAGCCGAACAGTTTGAAGAACAGATTCTTCAAAAATATGGGGAACAGGCAGTTTCCCGCATGTATTCATCCAGAGAAAATCCGATTGTGATTGCATGTACCTATTATCCTGATATCAATGAATATCAGGGGCGTGAGACAATTCAGGTTGTAATTCAAAATTATATAGTGTAATATCAAAGATGGGACAGAGATGGAAACAGAAAGGAAGGAACATGATACGATGAAAAAGATAAAATTGATTGCATTAGATATGGATGGTACTCTGTTGAATTCGGAAAAGAAATGTTCAGAACGGACAAAGCGGGCGCTGATAAAAGCGCAGGAGCAAGGCATCTGGATTGTTCCGACAACCGGGCGTGCGATCAATGGGCTTCCGCAGGAGTTAAAAGATATCAATGTCAGATATGGAATTTTTTGCAATGGAGCAAGCTGCTATGATCTACATAAAGATATGTTAATGGTGGCCGATCATTTTACGGTAGAAGAGGCCTTAAAGCTACTTCATATAGGGGATAAATACGATGCCAGCCATGACGTATATGCGGGAGGATGCGGATATTGCGAAGCAAAATATCTGGATCACTTTGAAGAATATACCAATGATATTGAAATTCAGAATCTGATTCGCAATACAAGAAAACGTCTGGATGGATCTTTAGATGAATTTTTGTTAAGCAGTGGCTTGACGGTAGAAAAAGTAAATATGTTTTTTAAAGATCTGGATGAGCGCGCCGCTGCAGAGAAGGAGTTTCTGGCTACCGGACTGACGGAACCGGTCAGTGCACTTTATAATAATCTGGAAATGGGAAAACTCGGCGTCAGCAAAGGAAAAGCAATGGTGCAGCTTGCAGAAAAGCTGGGGATTGAAAGAGAAGAAATCATGGCATGCGGGGATGCGAAAAATGACCTTTCGATGGTGAAGCTTGCGGGCATTGGTGTTGCAATGAAAAATGGAATCGATGAGATCAAAGAAATTGCAGATTACGTTACGGATACGAATGACTGCGACGGTGTTGCAAAGGCAATTGAGAAGTTTGCGCTGGAATAAAAACATTGAAATAAAAAGAAAAAAATGCTTGACTTTTGCAATATCTTAAGATATACTAAATCTTGTCGTTGAGACATGGGATCATAGCTCAGCTGGGAGAGCACCTGCCTTACAAGCAGGGGGTCACAGGTTCGAGCCCTGTTGGTCCCATTTTCATCGCAATAAATTATGGCGAAGTAGCTCAGTTGGCTAGAGCACACGGTTCATACCCGTGGTGTCAGCAGTTCGAATCTGCTCTTCGCTATTACAGGGCCTTAGGAATTGATATTCCTAAGGTTTTTTTGTTATAATAAAGTGCGACAGATGATATAAAAGGAGGACAAAGAATGCGTGTAGGATTTGGATATGATGTTCATAAATTAGTAGAAGACCGGGAACTGATCCTGGGAGGTGTAAAAATTCCTTATGAAAAAGGGTTATTAGGGCATTCAGATGCGGATGTGCTTTTGCATGCGATCACAGATGCCATCTTAGGTGCAGCGGCTTTGGGTGATATCGGCAAGCATTTCCCGGATACTGATCCACAATATAAAGGAGCCGACAGCATGAAATTGTTAGCAGCGGCAAAAGAATTACTCGATCAGGAAAATTATTGCATTGAAAATGTCGATGCAACGATCATTGCACAGCGACCGAAGATGGCGCCGCATATTCCTAAAATGCGGGAAAATGTTGCAAAAGCGCTTGGGGTTGATGTCAGCCAGGTCAATATCAAGGCAACGACAGAAGAAGGACTGGGTTTTACAGGAACCGGGGAGGGCATCAGTGCACAGGCGGTCTGCCTGATCACCGGAGTTTCCAATTATCAATACATTGATCCGATGCGTGAAGTTTCCCATTCGGCATGCGAAGGATGCCAGGGATGTCCGAGGGTGGAACGAGAATGAGATTGTATTATGATGATCAAAAAGAGCTGGGACCGGTATTTCGTGATCTTTGGCGTACCATTTTTAAAGATCCGGAAGCTTATGAAGTGTTTTATTTTCAGACGATCTATCCGAAAAATCGTGTTCTGGCCTTGGAGAAAGACGATAAAATTGCCGGGATGATCCATTTGAACCCATATGATATATGCGTCAACGGAAAAAAACTTTCCATGCATTATATTGTAGGAGTAGCGACGATGGAAAAGTATCGCAGACAGGGGATCATGCGCCGAATGCTGACAAGATGTATGAAAGATATGGCTGATCAGGGGGAAGTATTTACGTATCTGATGCCTGCTAACCGGCTGTACTATGAACCGTTTGATTTTACGATCGTACAGTATTTCCGGACGATTCATACGCCGGGAACTGATGCAGGCGGTTCAAAACTGTCTGTTTTGAAACCGGAAGAATATGAAAGAGCCTCTGATTTTGTAAATGCTTATTGCCACAACAACTTTCAGGTGTATACAAAATTTGATCCGGAATATTTAAAACAGTTGCAGAAAGAAACGGAGTCTGAACACGGCGAAATGCTCGTGTGGAAAAAGCACGATTCTATCTGTGGTTTTTGTTGTTATGGCTGTGATGAAGAAACGGTATATGTCCGTCAGATATTCTGTGATGATATGGACGCAATGATCCGGGAGATCAAGGCCAAATTTTCGAAAAAACAGTTGGAACTTACCCTTTGCGCGGAAAAAGAGGCAAATGGAGCATCGATCATGGTGCGAATCCTTCGGTTGGATTTGTTGATGAATCGGATTAGTGCTGTAAAAGAGGCGGAGCTGCGGATTCAAATTACGGATTCGGTCTTAGAATCTCAAAATGGAATCTTCCGGATCAATTTTTCTCCCAAAGGGTGCTCTCTGGAACGGACAGATCTGCCGTGTGTTCAAACGATTTCCATCCAGGAGCTGACAAAGATTTTGTTTGGAGTCGATTGTGAAAACCTGCTGGAGAAATATCCGGATTTTCAACTAATAAAACCGCTTGGTCCCGTGATGATCGGCGAAATAATTTAGTTGACAAACACGAAAAAATTGCATAGAATATTATCAATATATGAAAAAGGTGATGATCGGAAGAGTACCGTATTTGGAACGATCAGAGAGGATCCGCCGTGGGCTGGAAGCGGATCTGCGGGAGAGATATGGGAATTGCATCCGTGAACTGATCAGGTGAAATACCAGTAGCCTGTTCCGTAACACAGGCGTTAACTGTCAGAGAGAAGATACTGTTTTGGTATCTTAATGAAGAGTGGAACCGCGGATAAACTTCGTCTCTTTTTAATAAGAGACGAAGTTTTTTTGGTTAGAAAGGATTATTATGAAAGTATTTAATACATTAACAAGGAAAAAAGAAGAATTTGTTCCGGTACAGGAAGGAAAGGTCGGCATGTATGTGTGTGGACCAACGGTATATAACTATATCCATATCGGCAATGCAAGACCAATGATCGTATTTGACACGGTCCGTCGTTACTTTGAATATAAAGGTTATGATGTCAATTACGTATCCAACTTTACCGATGTGGATGATAAGATCATCAAAAAGGCTATGGAAGAAGGGGTCGATGCTTCTGTGATTTCTGAACGTTTCATCGAAGAATGCAAAAAAGATATGGAAGGATTGAATGTAAAACCTGCGAGCATCCATCCAAAAGCGACGGAAGAAATCGGCGGAATGATCCAGATGATCCAGACATTAATTGAAAAAGGGCATGCATACGAAGTTGACGGAACCGTTTACTTTAAAACACGTTCTTTTAAAGAATATGGAAAATTATCCAAGAAGAATATTGATGATCTGGAAGCAGGCCACAGAGATATTAAGGTGCGTGGGGAAGAAGGAAAGCAGGATCCGTTGGATTTTGTTCTCTGGAAACCGAAAAAAGAAGGAGAACCGGCATGGGAATCTCCTTGGGGTGAAGGACGCCCGGGATGGCATATCGAATGCTCAGAGATGTCGAAAAAATACATCGGTGATACGATCGATATTCATGCCGGTGGAGAAGATCTGATTTTCCCGCATCATGAAAATGAAATTGCTCAGTCAGAAGCATGCAATGACGAACCGTTTGCGAATTACTGGATGCACAACGCATTTTTAAATATCGATGGGGAAAAGATGTCAAAATCAGCAGGAAATTTCTTTACGGTTCGCGAGATCAGTGAAAAATATCCGCTGCAGGTGATCCGTTTCTTCATGCTGAGCGCGCATTACCGCAGTCCGCTGAATTTTAGCGATACTTTAGTGGAAAGTTCGAAGAACGGATTAGAACGTATTTTGACGGCAATCGACAACCTGAAGGATGCGGCTGCTTCCAATACAGGGACGCTGACAGAAACAGATCGGGCAAATCTCGAAAAGGTGCAAGAACTTGTAAAAAAATACGAAGCAGCGATGGAAGATGACTTTAATACGGCAGATGCGATCGCAGCGATCTTTGAAATGGTAAAACTTGCGAATATCACAGCAAAAGACGGTTCACAAGAATATGCGCAGAAACTTTTAGAAACATTAGAAAAATTATGTGATATTTTAGGAATTATTACAGAAAAAGAAGAAGAATTGTTAGATGCAGATATTGAAGCGCTGATCGAAGAACGTCAGGCTGCAAGAAAAGCAAAGAATTTTGCACGTGCAGACGAGATCCGAAATCAGCTTGCGGAACAGGGCATCATTTTAAAAGATACCAGAGAAGGGGTAAAATGGACGAGAGCTTAATAACTAATATGAAGAATCAGCTTCAATTAAAGGAGGTGGATATCCGTTCTTATTCGTCGCTGGCACTTGCCTATATCGGAGATGCCGTTTATGAAGTGATCATTCGAACGATTGTTTTGAACCAGGGCAATATGGCGGTGCACAAATACCATCACCGTTCCAGTCATCTTGTTAATGCGACTGCCCAGTCGCAGATGATGCATACGCTGGAACCGTTGTTGACGAAAGAGGAGCTGGCAGTATATAAAAGAGGCAGAAATGCAAAATCTTATACTGTAGCGAAACACGCGTCAGTGATCGATTACAGACGAGCGACTGGATTTGAGGCATTGATCGGATATTTATATTTGAAGGAAGATATGGATCGTATCTTTTATCTTGTAAAAATAGGATTGCATATAGGAGAAGAACAAAATGACAGTAGAAACAACGATGATTGAAGGAAGAAATGCGGTACAGGAAGCAATCCGATCCGGAAAACCGATAGATAAATTATATGTTTTAGATGGCTGTACGGATGGACCGATCCGGTCGATCGTCCGTGCAGCAAGGAAAAAGGATGTATTGATCCAGTTTGTAAAAAAAGAACGTCTGGATCAGATCTCTCAGACTGGGAAACATCAGGGTGTTGTCGCCTATACAGCTGCCTATGAATATTCTGATATTGAAGATATGTTTCGCCTGGCAGATCAGAAAGGAGAAGACCCGTTTCTGATCCTCCTCGATGAGATTGAAGATCCCCATAATCTGGGAGCAATTATCCGTACGGCAAATCTGGCAGGTGCACATGGCGTGATTATTCCGAAACGCCGCGCTGTCGGTTTGACCGCAACGGTTGCAAAGACGTCTTGCGGTGCATTGAATTATACTCCGGTTGCCAAAGTCACGAATCTATCCAAGACGATTGAAGAACTGAAAGAAAGAGGTCTTTGGTTTGTCTGTGCCGATATGGATGGAGAGAGAATGTATGATTTAAATTTGACTGGACCGATCGGTCTTGTGATCGGAAACGAGGGATCCGGTGTCAGCAAACTGGTAAAACAACATTGCGATTTTGTTGCATCGATACCAATGAAAGGAGACATCGATTCTCTTAATGCTTCTGTTGCTGCCGGCGTTTTGGCGTATGAGATTGTAAGACAGCGTTTACATTAACAGGAGGCAGAATGCACGAATTATTAGAGCGTATGAAGGATGAACAGCTTTTGCTGGAAATCGAAAAAGGAAATGAACTCGCTATGGATACGCTTCTGAATCGGTATTTTTCACTTGTGAAATACCGGGTGCGACAATATTATTTGTCCGGCGGCGAAGAGGAAGACCTGCTTCAGGAGGGGTATATCGGTTTATTTAAGGCAGTCCGGAGCTATGATAAGAACAAAAATGATGCTTTTTATCCGTTTGCTAAAATGTGTATTGAAAATCAGCTTCGTACTGCGGTAAAAGCTTCGAACCGAAAAAAGCATCTTCCATTGAATACTTCAGTTTCCATGGATGATGAATGGACTGGTGAATTTCAGACCCAGGAAGGTAATCCGGAGAAAATTGTACTCGAAAAGGAGTTGGAAGCGGATCGGGCAGAAAAGATTGAAGAAAAGCTAAGTAAATTTGAAAAAAAGGTCATCGTTTTATATTTAAGTGGAATATCGTATACGGAAATTGCGGAGCGTTTGGGGAAGAATGTGAAGTCAATTGATAATGCGATACAGAGGATAAAAAAGAAGCTGACGGATGACAGCGGTGAAAGAAAGGAATAATATCAATGGACAAATGGATCAGGATTATCGGGTGGATTTGCATAGTTATTTTTGTAATCATGTATATCGGTTCACATTTTGCGTAATCGGGAAGAAAGGGTAGAAGAGTTATGAAAGTGATTTTTTTGGATGTAGACGGCGTTATGAACAGTGCCGATAATGAATGGCTTGATATGAAATGCGTCGATAACCTTCATATGATCGTAGAAGCGACGGACGCGAAAGTGGTAATATCGTCATCCTGGCGTTCGGGATGGTTTAAGGAGCCTGAGAAAAAACATATGGTCTCGCCGGAAATGGCAGCTTTGGAACATGCGATGAATGAACTCGGAATGGAAATTTATGATAAAACACGTCCGCAGATTGGCGGGATTATGGATTTTCGAGGAAATCAGATTAAAGATTATCTGATTGAACATGCCCCGATCGAATCCTTTGTCGTTATTGATGACATTTATTTTCCGGATTTCGGACAGTTTGAAAACCGTCTTGTTTTGACGGATTTTGATGAGGGTGGCTTGACGATGGAGCATGCGCAGGAAGCAATCTATATTTTGAATCATGCAACAGCGTAAAAAAGATATCGATTTAAAAAAATATTATTGACATATAAAAGTACATATGTTAAATTATATCGGTAGGCTGCTATGGCACAGTCGGTAGCGCGTCACATTGGTAATGTGGAGGTCACGGGTTCGATTCCCGTTAGCAGCTTCCCAAAACCCACGTATTTACGTGGGTTTTTTCTTTTTCGTGTTGTATATGTTCATTTCCCGGTTTTTCGTACCCGATTTTCCGATAATAACTTTTGTATTTTCTGATAGTTAAGCAATACGAGTGTAAAATTGCTGATGAGCAGTCCCCATATATAGCCCTCGATCCCGAACTGCGGAATCGCAAAACAGATAAAGATCAGTCGTATGATAATCGCCGCAATATTGTGTAAAAATGTAGCATGTGTTTTTCCCATTCCGTTTAAGATGCTCGTAAAAATAGAAGAAAGGTAGAGACAAGGACATAAAAATGCAAGTGCCCGGATATATCCTTTTGCAGCCGGGCAATGAAAAAGTGTTGTTACCATCCATGGGCCAAACAAGAAAAAGACTCCGGTAAACAGCATTCCCATAAAAAAACTTCCATAAGTTGCCAGGGAAATGGTATGGGTCAGATGCTGTTTGTTCTGTTTTTCATAGTCCGCAGATACAGACGGGAGCAGCATGGTGGCAAGGGAATTCGTGATCGTAGATGGGAATAATAAAAACGGAAGTGTGATTCCGGTTAAAATTCCATATAATTCCAGTGAGACAGATGAATCGTGATAGAATAAGATCAACTGTTTCGGAATATAAATTGCTTCCAAACTTTGGAGTAAAGTCAGACAGATCCGATTGCCCGAAAGCGGAATGCTGATTTTGAAAAAATCCCTGCAGAGTATTCGCCTCGGTTCTTCCGGGCTTTTTTTTATGTCACCGTTTCGACGGTAAAAAAAGATCATAAACAGGCAGGAAATCATTTCTCCGATCACCATTCCGGAAACAGCGAGTTTGGCTCCTGACAGTTTTACATAAAGGACTGTATTTGCGATCAGAAAAATGCTTCCAACGCGAGTGATCTGTTCGATGAGCTGGCTGGCTGCTGGTACAGATGAAATTCCGCTTCCTATATAATAACCGTGAATGCAGCCTTTGATCGTCACGCATGGAAGAGCGATCGCAACGATTTTCAAAGACAAAGAAGAAGCCGGTGTATTTAAGATGGAGCGGCTGATCTCGTCGGAAAAGAAAAAGAGACCGACGGACAGGAAAAGGGCAATGGAGATACAAAAGATAAGAGCGATCCGAATGAGAAAGCGGATATTGCCGTTTTTTTGTACAGCCCGATTTGCTGCGACAAGTTGAGACAGACCGACCTGATATCCCTGGCAACAGATTGCATAACAAAAGAGATAAACAGGAAAAATAATCTGGTAAATACCAAGTTCTTTTGCACCGATTGTCCGCGAAAGAAATATTCTATTATAGAACCCTATCATACGAGATAGAAAACCTGCAAGTGTTAAGATGATCGTACCTTCGATCACAGGATGTTTGTTTTTCATAGATCGCCTCTGAATCTGCTTTATTTTATTCTATGAAAAGGAGATGGCAGGATATGAATAAAATGGGAAAATGATGTTGACTGTCAAATCATAGTGTGTTAGTATGAATTAAAACTACGGAGGTAGTTGACATTAGTTGATAATAGAAAAGGAGATTAATATTATGGATCGTTTTGTATATATGGATAATGCAGCAACTACAAAAGTTCGTCCGGAAGTATTAGAAGCGATGCTTCCATATTATAAAGAAGATTATGGTAATCCATCCAGTATCTATCGGATGGCCGGAAAATCAAAAAAAGCAATTGATGATGCTCGTGAAATTATTGCGGCTTCCATTGGAGCAGCTCCCCGTGAGATTTATTTTACGGGAGGCGGTTCGGAAGGAGACAACTGGGCGATCAAAGGAATTGCGGAAAGTTATGCTTCCAAAGGGAAACACATCATCACTTCCAAAATTGAACATCATGCCGTGTTGCATACTTGTGAATATTTGGAAAAGAAAGGATATGAAGTGACCTATTTGGATGTTGATGAAGAAGGTCTTGTATCGTTAGAAGATCTGGAGGCAGCAATCCGTCCGGATACAATTTTGATCACGATCATGTATGCGAATAATGAGATTGGAACAATTGAGCCGATCAGAGAGATCGGAGCAATCGCAAAAGAGCATCAGATTATATTTCATACAGATGCGGTTCAGGCCTATGGACAGGTTCCGATCAATGTGGATGAAGATAACATTGATATTTTAAGTGTCAGCAGTCATAAATTAAATGGTCCGAAAGGCGTCGGTATGATGTATATCAGAAAAGGAGTTAAAATCGGTCCTTTTATTCATGGAGGTAATCAGGAAGGACGACGACGTGCCGGTACGGAAAATGTTCCGGGAATCGTTGGATTTGGAAAAGCGGTTGAAATTGCTATGGCGACACTGGAAGAAAGAGCAGGGCAGGAAACGGCATTACGGGATTATGGAATTCAAAGAATTCTTTCGGAAATTCCATATTGCCGTTTGAATGGCTCAAGAGACAGAAGGCTTCCAAACAATATTAATATCAGTTATCAGTTTATTGAAGGAGAATCGTTGCTGATCATGCTCGATATGGCAGGAATCTGTGGTTCCAGCGGATCCGCATGTACATCCGGATCTCTTGATCCGTCACATGTATTGCTTGCGATCGGACTTCCGCATGAGATCGCACACGGTTCTTTACGTCTGACGATCAATCATGAGACGACAAAAGAAGATATGGATTATGTTGTAGAACATTTAAAACGGATCGTAGAACGTTTGCGTGCGATGTCACCATTATATGAGGATTTTGTAAAAGAACACAAATAGGAGGAAACAATTATGGCAATGGGATATAGTGAAAAGGTGATGGATCATTTCCAGAATCCAAGAAACATGGGAGAAATTGAAAATGCCAGCGGAGTCGGCACGGTTGGAAATGCAAAATGTGGAGACATTATGCGCATTTATATGGATATTGATGAAAATCAGATTATCCGCGATTGCAAGTTTAAAACATTTGGCTGTGGCGCGGCAGTAGCAACAAGCAGTATGGCAACCGAGCTTGTTATCGGAAAAAGTGTTACCGAAGCACTGCAGGTTACAAACAAAGCAGTTATGGAAGCACTGGATGGACTTCCACCGGTAAAAGTACACTGTTCTCTTCTTGCGGAGGAGTCGATTCATGCTGCTCTATGGGACTATGCACAGAAAAACAATATTCGTATTGAAGGATTAGAGCCCCCAAAACAAGATATTCACGAAGACGAGGCAGAAGAAGAATACTAAAAATATCTGGAGGATATGTATGGCAAAAAAGGTAGTGATCGGTATGTCCGGAGGGGTGGATTCCTCTGTGGCTGCCTATCTTTTAAAAAAACAGGGATATGATGTAGTCGGAGTAACGATGCAGATCTGGCAGGATGAAGAGATTGCAGTTCAAGAAGAAAATGGTGGATGCTGTGGATTATCGGCCGTGGATGATGCAAGACGCGTTGCCCAGAAACTGGATATTCCATATTATGTAATGAATTTCAAGAAGGAATTCAAGGAAAACGTCATTGATTATTTTATCCGGGAATATTTGGAAGCGAGAACCCCAAATCCTTGTATTGCTTGTAATCGATATGTTAAATGGGAAGCGCTCTTAAAACGTTCCCTGGAAATCGGAGCGGATTATATCGCAACCGGGCATTATGCGCGGATCAAAAAGCTGCCAAACGGCCGGTTTACTCTTCAGCAGTCCGCGGCATTGGCAAAAGACCAAACGTATGCTCTTTATAATCTGACACAGGAACAATTGTCCCATACATTAATGCCTGCAGGTGAATATACAAAAGAGGAGATACGGAAAATCGCGGAAGAAGCCGGGATTCCAGTTGCAAACAAACCGGATAGTCAGGAAATCTGTTTTGTACAGGATAATGATTATGCAAAATATATTGAAAATACGACTGGACAGAAGCTGCCAGAAGGAAATTTTGTCGATTTGGAAGGAAATGTTCTGGGAAAGCATAAAGGGATCATTCATTATACGATCGGACAGAGAAAGGGACTGGGGCTTGCCATGGGCAGACCGGTATTTGTTGTTGATATCCGAAAAGATACGAATGAAGTCGTGATCGGAGACAATGCGGATGTGTTTGCAAAAGGGCTGATCGCGGATAAAGTGAATTTTATGTCGATACCGTCTTTGGAAGGGGAAATGCGGGTGCGCGCAAAAGTACGGTATAATCACCGGGGTGCAGACTGTACGATCCGTATGATCGGAGAAGATAAAATGGAATGCATCTTTGATGAACCGCAGCGGGCGATCACGCCGGGACAGGCTGTTGTGTTTTATGAAGAAGATTATGTTGTAGGAGGAGCCTGTATAATTTGTTCGATCCATCCTGACAATCCGTCCATTACGTAGTATAATATTACTATAAGGAAAAGAAACATTAGGAGGATGGGTGCTTATGAAACTGATGTTCTCGGGCGCCGCACATGAAGTGACAGGGAGCTGTCACTATCTGGAAGCGGCTGGGGTTAGGATGTTGATTGATTGTGGGATGGAACAGGGTGTTGATTACTATGTGAACAAAGAGATACCGGTTCCGCCAAGCGAATTGGATTACATTTTACTTACACATGCGCATATTGATCATTCCGGAATGATCCCTTACTTTTTTGCCAGAGGCTTTCGCGGACATGTGCTTTGTACAGAAGCAACCAAAGAACTGTGTGATATTATGCTCCGTGATAGTGCTCATATTCAGGAATTTGAAGCAGAGTGGAAGAATCGGAAAGCAAAAAGAGCGGGAAAACCCGAAGTAGAGCCTCTATACACAATGCAGGATGCGCTCGGTGCAATTGAATTGTTTGAAGGATATCCGTACAAAGAACAGATTCAGATTGCTGAGAATATTGAGATCCGTTTTACGGATGTTGGACATCTGCTTGGTTCATCCAGTATTGAAATATGGGTAACCGAAGATGAAGTAACACGAAAACTGGTCTTTTCCGGAGATATCGGCAATGAAAATCAGCCGATCTTAAAAGATCCGGAATATACAAAAGAAGCAGATTATGTTGTGATGGAATCAACATATGGGGATCGTCTGCACGGCGAGCATCCGGAATACGTGGAAGAACTTGTCCGAATTATCCAGTCGACGTTAGACCGCGGCGGAAATCTAGTGATTCCTTCTTTTGCGGTCGGACGGACGCAACAACTGCTCTACTATATCCGTCAGATTAAAGAAGAAAAAAGAGTGACCGGACATGGATGTTTTCCTGTCTACGTAGACAGTCCTCTTGCAATTGAAGCAACAAATATTTTTAATAAAAATGTTGTCTCATGCTTTGATGAAGAAGCGATGGAATTGATCATGCAGGGGATCAATCCGCTTTCGTTTGATGGATTAAAGCTCTCGGTTACAAGTGAAGAAAGTAAAAGGATCAATTTTGATGATGAGCCAAAAGTCATTATATCCGCTTCGGGAATGTGTGAGGCCGGAAGGATCCGTCATCATTTGAAGCATAATTTGTGGAGAGAGGAATCGGTAATCTTATTTATCGGATATCAGGCAGTGAATACACTTGGAAGATCGCTGTTAGAAGGAGCAAAGGAAGTTAAGCTGTTTGGAGATACGATTCAGGTAAAGGCTGAGATCAGGAGACTGGAAGGCATGAGCGGTCATGCGGACAGAAATGGTCTGGACAAATGGATTGGGGCATTTGAAGAAAAACCAAAGCAGGTATTTGTCGTTCATGGAGAAGATGCGGTCTGTGATCTGTATGCAGATCATTTGAAAGAGAAATATGGAATCTGTGCTTCGGCACCTTTTTCCGGAGCAGAATTCGATCTGATCCGCAATGAGTGGATCCGGGCAGGCGAAAAAATTCCGATTCCGAAAAAAGATAGCAGCAAGAAAAAACAGCCATCCGGCGTTTATGCAAGGCTTCTTGCAGCAGGCCAGCGGCTGTTAACTGTGATTAAACATAACGAAGGTGGTGCGAACAAAGATCTGGCAAAATTTGCAGATCAGATCAATTCGCTTTGTGACAAATGGGACAGATAACTCGTAATGGTTCTGTCCGGTTATAAAATTGCTTTATAATATTCTGTCAGACGATCTTGTTTGACAGGAAAGCCTTTTCGAATAGCGGAAACATTATTTGTAATGGTACAGGTGATCAGTCCGCTGTGATCGGAAAGGCTTTTTAATATTGTTCCATCGGGAGCATAAAGTGCACTGTCACCCGAATAATAAAGGTTTCCGATGTCTCCGATACAGTTGCAGGCTGCAAAATAAACCTGATTTTCGATCGCTCTTGCCTGACTCAGTATTTTCCAGTGCATACTACGGGAAGCAGGCCAATTTGCACAAAGAAGGATCAGATCCGCTTCTGTAGATGCTGCCTGAAAGATTTCCGGAAAGCGCATATCGTAACAGATAAAGGTTGCAGCAGTAAATCCGTTGAATGAAAAAGTCTGAAAGGAATTGCCTCGGACAAAACAAAGATCTTCGCCGCCGTAAGTAAATGGATGGAGTTTTACATAATCGGATAACATTGTTCCGCTTTTGTCGATGACGGTATAATGATTTTCCAGTTTCTCTCCGATTGGTTTTCCAAAGCCAAAACCGATCGCAATATGATGGGTCGTTGCTGCCGACCGAAAAAAAGTGATGCTTTCTCCATAGACATCGGCCATGGCCGAAACTGTTTTGGAAATCCCGGTTAAAGTCATTTCCGGGAAAATAATGAGATCCGCCCCCTCTTTTTTTGCCTGTATGATATATTGCAGTGCCATTTTCTTGTTTGTCTGCCAATCCAGAAATGCAATTGGAAACTGGCAGATGGATAATGTCATTGTTTGATTCATAACGATTCCTCCTTCGTTTTATTCTATCATTAAAATACAAATCTGTGTTTGTATTTTATTGTGTACATATCTTGACTTTCTCAGATGTTCGTATTAATATAAAAGAAAATAAAGGAAAAAGATTGGAATTGACGGCTTGAAGAACTGAACTGCTTATTTTTGATTTTTTTAGTAATGAACGGAGGCGATTTACATGGCAGAAATAAAAGTTCGTTTGAATGATATCGAAAGTATGGAATCATTTACAAAAACCGTTTCTCAATTTGATTACAATATTTATTTGAGACCTGAAAATGAAAGTGAAGAGACAAAACTGAATGCGAAATCAATTCTGAGTGTTATTAGTCTTGTCTTTTATAAAAGATTAGAATTGATTGCGCAGACCGATGATATTGGTGAACTGCTGACGAAGATCCAGCCGTATCTGGCAAATGGATGATAAAATCATAATAGGAATAGAATGTAGGGCTTTTGCAATGGAGGAAAAGAACAGATACCGTTGTGAAAGTCCTTTTTATTGTTATTATATTGTGTTTTGT
>DVKZ01000068.1 GCA_018715775.1 Candidatus Fimousia stercorigallinarum
AGCTTACGCCACCCTTGACAGCACACAAAAGCAATGCTCTGAGCACCACATCGACGGCGAAGAACTCAGGAACAGGCTGGTTTCTCCGTCTGGGTCACAGCATTGTAGCATTGCTTTTGTGTGCCATCAAGGGTAAATCCCTCCGGGATGGCTGCGTTGTTATCTCCGGCTCTGAATCTAGGAACAGACTTCTCCTCCTGCTTGGGTCTTCTGCATCAGCAGGATCGTCTGTTGCCCCAGGAAGATGAGCAGCTGCCACTTGCCCGGCATGTTGTCGGCATTTTCCAGATGCTCTACTTTATTGAGGACACGATAGTTGTTGTGCTGATGCGGTCTGAGAAAGTTATAATAAGCGACCCAGAGGGCGACATTGTAGTTGGCACCCTCATAGTTGCCATAGCCGCAGGTTATGCGGTAGGAGGCTTTAAAGGTACGGTTGAGACGCTCGATCATCTGTTTGAAAGGGCGGAACTCTTTGGAGACTTCGTCCTCATTCGTAAGCCCGATGACCCGGGTGATATCAAAGCGGAACTTCTCACCGAATTGGTGGAAGAACTGCTGGGCCGCAAGCGGATAGGCGCTGTAGCCATCGGCGATAAAGCGGAAGTTTTCCGGAAGCTGCTTCAACTTACGGAAAGCCATGCGCATGGCAAGGATGCAGGGACCGACACTGCGGTTGTCAGAGACCTGATAGCCAAGGATGGAACGGGACACTGCATCCATGATGAACCAGATGTATCCTTTGATTCCGCGGACTTTGATATAGGTTTCATCGGCAACAAAGGTGGTTCCGGTTTTGTAGTCATAGTTGTCAACGAAAGGCTTGATGACGAGGGCGGCAGTCCTGGCGTAGTTGGCGACCTGCTGGTGGGAGATCCGGATGTTGTAAAGGTCTTTGAGAGCCTCGGAGGTCTTGCGCAGGGAGAGACCAAGATTGACATGGAAAGTCAGGCAGAGCCCCATGACATGTGCGTTATGGCGGCTAAAGCGGAGGGAAGAAGCATTCTTCGGAAGAGAGTTTAAATCCATGCGGAAGAAATCTACGGTGAATTCACGATAGATGTAATGGAGTTTGTATTTATTCTTTCCATAAGCCTCATTGAGATGTTCTGGCTCCACATTTTTAAGATTGTGGAGATAGTAAGGACATTTCGGGTTCACACACTTATGCAGGACAAAAAACTTCCGGTCCTTTTTGGGGACGAGAGTATTCCCGCAGTGAGGGCAGCGCAGCTTTATCGTAGAGAAGCGGTTATCCTGCTGGGAGAACTTTGCGTCGCAGATCTTGCAGGAGAGCTGTCCCTTGCGACCGTTGTTCTTGTAAAGATATTGCTTTGGAGCCTGACAACGGGGACAGGAACAGTCATCGGGGATGTCACATTCGGACCGCCGTTTGATGGGACGGATCTTCTTGCCGTAATGTTTTTCAAAGAGAGGGATCAGTTCCTTATAAGTCCAGTCCTGACGGAAATCGGTGATCAAAGGGAGTTCATCAATCTTGTACTTCTGGTATTTCGGGGAATGGGAGTCATCAAACGCCCACTGTTTGAGTGGGATGAATCTGCAGATAAAATTTAATAACCAGCAATTCATCTGATAAAGGTATTGAATGATGGTGAGAAGATAAAGTATAATGTCCATGAGCATTGGATCCTTTCGTATAAGGTTGTTTTGGTCGATGACATTATACCAGAAAAGGGAGGTCAATGCTCTTTTTATTTGCAAACCTCCGAAAAATCAAGGTAAAGCGTAACTTTTACAATAAAAAAAGAAGGTAGTTTTGACACTACCAAACTGCAATAGGAGGAGAAGAAAATGAAAATACTGATTTTAAATGGAAGCCCAAGAATAAATGGAAATACAGCTGCAATGATAGGAGCATTTGCAAAAGGTGCAAAAGAAAACGGACATCAGGTGGATATTATCGATGTTTGTAGAAAAAAAATTGCAGGCTGTCTTGCCTGTGAATATTGTCGTCAGAAAGATTCCGATCATGAACGTAAATGTATTCAACAAGATGATATGCAGGAAGTATATCCGTTGTTAGATGCAGCTGAGATGATCGTGCTCGCATCACCGGTTTATCATCATGGATTCAGCGGCCAGCTTCAGTGTGCGATCAATCGTATTTATGCGCTTGATAAACCGAAAAAATTGAAGAAAGCCGCTTTGATCCTGTCATCCGGCAGTGATCATGTCTATGGCGGAGCAATCTACGAATATCAGAATTCTTTTTTGAATTATCTGAAATTAGAAGATATGGGGATTTATACTGCTTACGATGATCAGAATCAATCAATAGAAAAACTGGAAGAATTGTATCAGTTTGGAAAAAACCTTATTTGTGAAGAAAAACCGCCGGTTGATATGACGTTAGAAGATTTTTTAGATGCATTTGGTCCAGGAAAAATCGTACGACAGGGCAGTGAAGTGTCACAATATTTAAACTGGCTTTCCCAGCAGGCAATCCGGCTTACTTCAAAATTGAACGGAAGTTATCATACACCGGCTCAGATCCGGGAGATTATGAAAGAACTCACAGGAAAAGAAGTGGGTGAAACATTCAGCATGTTCCCGCCATTTTATACAGACTGCGGTAAAAATATCACATTTGGTAAACGGGTATTTATCAATAGTGGGTGCCGTTTTCAGGATCAGGGAGGCATTACAATTGATGATGGAGCTCTGCTTGGCCATAATGTAGTTTTAGCAACGTTAAATCATGGAGTTGCATGGAAGGAGCGTCCGGATCTGATTCCAGCTCCGATCCATATTGGTAAAAATGTCTGGATCGGTGCGAATGCAACAGTAGTTGGCGGAGTAACGATCGGGGATAATGCAATTGTTGCCGCTGGTGCAGTTGTAACAAAGGACGTACCGGAAAATACGATTGTTGGAGGAGTTCCGGCAAAATTGATTCGTAAGATTGATCCATCAGAAAATGAATAAGATTCAAAGCGCTAGCGTAAAGTTTTATTCGGAAAACAGGAGATTGCAATATGGAGATGACCTTTTGCAATCTCCTGTTTTAGTCTTATTGAAGAATGTTTTATTTTTGAAAGAAACATTTTCAACACACTTTACTATTTGTTTTGCACAAGTAATATATTGTGTCAACCAAAAAGGCTGTATCCATCTTTTCCTTTGACAGATACAACCTTTTCACAATTTAGCTGACGATTATATTGACCATTTATTCATTTTTATCATTCCATACTTCTTTATAAATCCTGCGGATATCTTTTGCAGAAACAGACTTTATACAATTCCCCGGGCTCCCGCTCGCTATTGCATCATCGGTCATTTTATCGATCGATTCCATGTATGCCCGTTTCTTAATACCATATTCCTGTAACGTTGGAACATTGCAGATCCGACAAATTTCATCCAATTTTTGAAACAGCATTTTTACAGCTTCTTCATCGCGATCATGCTCATCTGCTATGCCACTCTCTCTACTTAACCGGGCAAAACGTTCCATTGCGCCATCTGCCACATTTTTCAAACAAGTACATAACAGCATGGCGTTAGAAATTCCATGCGGAACATGAAATAAAGCTCCGATTGGACGGCTCATACCGTGAACGATCGTTACGCTTGAATTATTAATACAGATTCCCGCTTCTAAGGCAGCCTGCGCCATTTCACTTCTTGCCGTCCGGTCTTCCCCGTCCCGATAAGCTTTCGGCAGCCAATGAAGAATCCTTCGGACAGCAGATACGGCATAGACATCGGTCAGTGGCTGCGCTTTTTTAGAAGTATATGCCTCCACCGCATGTGTCAATGCATCCAAACCGGTGGCTGCAGTGACTGATTGCGGCGTCGATATGCTAAAATGACTGTCAACTATAGCAAGTGATGGAAGAAGCACATCCCCTTTCAAAAGCATTTTAATATTTTTTTCCGTATCTGTAATAATCGTAAACTTTGTTGCTTCTGATCCGGTACCAGCTGTTGTAGGTATGGCAACAACTGGAGGCAGTGCTTGCTCTATCGCCTTACCATTGTAATCACTAATTTTTTTTGTACCAGTACTCATTGCCGCAATTGCTTTGGCGGAATCCAACGGACTTCCTCCGCCAATTCCGATACAGAAATCACAATGATTTTTTTTATAAATACGGACTCCTTCTTCAATCATCGTATCCGTTGGCTCACCAGTGATACCATCAAATACGATATATTGAATTTGATATTGCTCCAAAATTTTCTGAAGCTCCTTCATATTCTCCAATCGACCCACATGTTTTCCGGTAATTACAAGCGCTTTTTTTCCTAATTTGGCAATAGAAGATCCCGCTTCCACAAGAGCCCCCTCTCCTGTGATAATTTTTCCAGGCAATGTAAATTCAGCCATTTTATCCATCATTCCTTTCTGATTACAAGAACTCTTCATCTACAATAGAAAGCACCTGATCCAGCACAGCCATTTCTTCACGAAGCTGTTCTTCTGTAATGATCAGCGGAGGAGCGACCATGATCATATTTTCATGAGAATAAGTTGCAAATCCTCTATCCTTCAGCATTCCCAGAATTTTCCCCATAATTCCATCCGGATCTTTTCCATAAGGAACGATCGGCTCTTTTGTTTTTTTACTCTTTACAAGCTCTACAGCAGAAAATAATCCAATGTATCTTACATCGCCAACGCAGACATGTTCGGCCTTCAGCTTCTCCAGAGCCTCTCCAAGTACTTTCCCGGTCTCTACAACATGCTCTAAAATATGATGTCTATTATAATAGTTCACGCAGGCTACTCCTGCTGCACATGCAAGAGGATGTCCACTATAAGTTAATCCGCAAGACAACATATGGTCATCAAAATACTCTGCGATCTTTTTGCTGACTGCAACTCCTCCAAGCTGAACATACCCGCAGGTAACACCTTTTGCAAAAGTGACAATATCCGGAATTACATCAAAATTTTCAAACGCAAACATTTTTCCTGTTCTTGCCCATCCGGCCATAACTTCATCACAGATCATCAGAACACCGAACTCATCACAAACTTTTCTTACTCCTGGCAAATATCCTTTTGGAGGAATGATCACGCCATTCGATCCTGTAATTGTCTCCAGAACAACAGCAGCAACACGATCCGGGCCTTCATAAATAATCTGTTCCCTTAAGATTCAATGACAACAAAGGTTTTATTTCACTATCAACTTCGGACGAAATTTCAGATAGTCTCCGGACACGAGCATATAATCAATCCCATGATATTTTCCCCGAATACTGTCTCCAAAACGGCTTTCTCCGTGGCAGTGAGAATATACTACTGCTTTCACCTCATACTCTTCCGCGATCTCCGTAAATGGCGAAGATTTTTCCAGAATGTTTGTCGGCGGATAATGAAGAAACATAATAAACTTCTCATATCCTGCTTCCTTTGCCTGTCGGAATGATTCACGCAGACGCTCCATTTCCCTTGCAACAAGTTTTTTGGCTCTCTCTTCACGTTCTTCATCCCAACCGATGATCCTCCCCAACCGATCCAGATAAAACGGCCCTTCAAACGTAAATCCTTTTGTACCGACGAGCGCATAATCATTATAAGATGTAAAATTATTCTGCAGGAAGAACAGTCTTCCATCAAATTCATCATTCAGACGTTTTGTCTTTTTTGCATCCCAAAACATGTCATGATTACCACGCAGCAAAATCTTACGGCCTGGCAAACGCTCAATAAAAGCAAAGTCTTCCTGACATTCTGCCAGTTTCCGGCCCCAGGTATGATCTCCTGTAAGTACAAGCGTGTCTTCCGGTTTCACAAACCGATTCACATATTTTTCAATTTTTCGCTCATGATTTTTCCATACTCTTCCAAATTTATCCATCGGTTTATGAACTTGAAAACTTAAATGCAGGTCACCTAACGCATAAAGTGCCATTTCAATTCATCTCCTTTGCCTCTATTTATCAGTCTAAATATAATGAAACTGCACAATAAACAAGGAGCAACGCCATAACAAGATTCACTCCTTTGGTATGTTTAGTGAAAAAACGGCAAAATGCGGATCCAAACAAAGCCCATACATAAGAGCCGGAGGCGCCGATGATCGTCAGAATCAAAACAAATACGATTAAAGCAACTACGGAATGATAAAGTGGTAAAATATATAATGACATCGCCGTAATCGCATAGATGTAGATTTTCGGATTCATAAACTGCAGCACCATTCCTGAAAGAAAACTGGATTCTTTTCTGCTTTCTACCTCCAGATCAGAAGAAGTTTTCCATACTTTCCATGCCAAATACAGCATATATGCCGCTCCTAAAAGCTGCATATAAAATTTGACTTTCGGAAGTGCCGAATACAAAGTAGAACTAAATAATGTGCACACCGTCATAACGATCAGAAATCCCATCGTAATTCCAAAATTAAAAGAAACGCTCTTCCGAAATCCCAGGCGTGCCGCATTACTCATCGACAACAAATTGTTTGCTCCCGGTGTATAAGCAGTAATAAAACAGTAAATCAAAAAATCAGATACTGGAAACATTTTAACTACCTCTCTTTGTTCCTTTACAAGTTGCAAATATAATTATATAATGAAACAAACTGTAAATTATATTGTTTTTGTTATTATAATGATACATTTTGTGCATTATATTGTCAATATAAAAAGAGGTGTTTTTTTGGATACTATGAATATGATCGTCGCAAAGAATATAAAGCGACTTCGGGAAGAAAATAAATTGAGCATGGAGGAATTGGCCAAATTAAGCGGTGTCAGTAAAAGTATGTTAGCGCAGGTAGAACGTGGAAAAGGAAATCCGACACTTTCTACTTTATGGAAAATATCGAATGGAATGAAAGTCCCATTTGATGCCCTGACCATGCGTCCGAAAACTCCATATGAAATCGTAAAGACATCTGATATTCAGCCACTCTTAGAAGACAATGGGAAAGTAAAAAACTACTCTATTTTTCCGGATAATGAAAATCGAAGATTTGCCGTTTATTACCTGGAATTAGAACCCGGTAGTTACTGGCAATCCGATCCGCATTTGCGGGGAACAACAGAATATATCACTGTCTTCGGCGGAACACTCGAAATAGAAGCGGATGATCATCATTTCATTATTTCAAAGGGTGAAAGTCTTCGTTTTAAAGGTGATACCACTCATTCCTATCGAAACTGCAGCGATCAAACAGTGATTTTGCATATGATCTTGTATACGCCATAAAAAAGGGAATACAGTTCCCTCTATGGATTTCTGTATTCCCAACTTCTACATCATTTCCCGCAATTTTTTTATTGCATCTTTAATTCCGCCGACCTGAGTAATAACCCCTTCTCTAACCGCCTGTTCTCCAACCAGTATGGTACCAAGATCTTTTGTCAGCTGACCAGTATTTAACATCATCTCTTCTAAACGCTCTTTTTTTGCATAACAGTGCGATTCAATAAATCCAATGATCCGATCCTGCATCTGCTGAAAATAATCATAGGTCTGGGGAGCACCAATTACCATCCCATTCATACGAACCGGATGGATCACCATCGTTCCGGTCGGAACGATAAACGAATAATCCGTGGATACCGCGATCGGAACTCCGATGGAATGACTTCCTCCCAAAACAAGGGAAACGGTCGGCACAGTCAGAGATGCAATCATTTCCGCAATTGCGAGTCCGGCTTCTACATCCCCGCCTTCCGTATTCAACAGGACTAATACGCCTCCGACTTCCCCATCACGTTCGATCTGTGCAAGTTTTGGCAGCAATTCTTCATATTTCGTTGCTTTATTCTGACTTCCTGCCGTCTGATGTCCCTCTATCTCACCAATAATTACAATCAATTCGATTTTTTTCATATGATCACCTCAAACCATTTTCCGATAGTATGTGCAATCCGCCGGCAGATATAACAAAATTTATTTTATTGCAAAAAAATCCCGAACCGCTCTATAGAACGATTCGGAATTTCCTTTTTATTCTTTATTCTTCTTCAGCAATTTCAAAAGAAATCAACAGATCATCCTGTTTTACAGAGTCACCCTCCTGAACATAAATCTTATCGACCTTACCATTTACTTTAGAAACAACCGTCGTTTCCATCTTCATGGCTTCTACCGTCATAAGAGGCATATTCACAGTAACTTCGTCTCCTTCTTTTACAAGGATTCCACCGACTGTACCCGGAATTGTAGATCCCAGATGTCCCGGATTCTTCTTATCGGCTTTTAATCTGTGATCTGCTTTTACTTCCAGGTTCTTATCGAGGATCTTAACCTCACGCATAGAACCATTGACTTCAAATGCCAGAGTACGCATGCCTTCTGCATCCGGTTCAGACATTTCGATAAACTTCACAATCACATCTTTACCTTCACCGATGTTAAAGATCGTCTCTTCGCCTTTACGAAGTCCATAGAAGTATACGTGGCTTTCCAAACGGCTTACATCATTGTATTCTTCCAGATGTTCACAGTAATCCTGATATACTTTCGGATAAAGAGCATAGCTGATGGATTTCTGTTCCATTACCATCGGATCTTCCATCTTCGGAAGGTAATATTTTTCTTTCAACATTTTTTCGATCGCATCAAAATCAACCGGTTCTAATAATGTTCCCGGACGGACTGAAATAGATTTCTTACCTTTTAACACGATTTCCTGTAATTCTTTCGGGAATCCGCCTTCCGGCTGACCGATCATTCCCTGGAAATATTCCACAACAGAATCCGGATATGATAAATCACGGCCTACCGTAAAGATATTTTCCGCATTCAGCCCGTTTTTAAACATGAAAATCGCAAAGTCACCGACAACTTTCGAAGAAGGTGTTACTTTTACAATATTTCCAAGCAGCATATTTGCTTCTTTATATAACTGCTTGATCTCTTCAAAGTTTTCACCTGCGCCCATTTCTTTCACCTGAGCAAGCAAGTTGGAATACTGACCGCCTGGAATCTCATATTTGTAGATTTCCGTATTCGGCGCATCCATACCGCTTTCGAAAGATTTGTAAACTTTTCTGACATTTTCATAATACTGACTTAAAACTGTCAGCTGATCCGGATCAAGACCGGTATCTCTCTTAGACCCGCGAAGAGCTTCTACTAAAGAGTTCATACATGGATTGCTTGTCATAGAACTCATAGAGCTGATCGCACAGTCAACGATATCTACGCCGGCTTCTGCTGCCATTAATAATGTGCTGATTCCATTTCCTGTCGAATCATGTGTATGGAGATGGATCGGGATATGCAATTCGGATTTCAATGCAGAAACCAGTTCTTTTGCAGCATACGGCTTTAATAACGCTGCCATATCCTTAATCGCCAGAGTATGCACACCGAGGCTTTCCAGTTCTTTTGCTTTCTTCACATAATAATCCAGCGTATATTTTGTTTCATCCGGACTCATGATATCGCCGGTATAACATAAAGCGCCTTCAACGATCTTGCCTGTTTTCAATGCTTCCTCGATCGGCATTTTCATATTTTCAACCCAGTTTAAGCTGTCAAAAATACGGAACACATCAATACCATGTGTTGCGGCAACTTTAATAAATTTCTGTACAACATTATCCGGATAGTTGCTGTATCCTACTGCATTGGATGCACGGAGCAGCATCTGGATCAACGTATTTGGCATACGTTCTCTGAGCGCTGTCAGACGATCCCATGGAGATTCTTTTAAGAAACGGTATGCGGTATCATAAGTTGCTCCGCCCCATGCTTCTACTGAAAATGCATTCTGCATATATAAGTTCGTTGCTTCTGCAGCACCAACAAGGTCTCTTGTTCTCATACGCGTTGCCATTAATGACTGCTGCGCATCACGCATTGTCGTATCAGTAATATATAATCTATCCTCTGTCAGAATCTTCTGCGTAAATCCTTCTGCTCCGAGTTTTAAAAATT
>DVKZ01000069.1 GCA_018715775.1 Candidatus Fimousia stercorigallinarum
GTTTGATTTTTGTCCGCAGAAATTCGGCAGTTTCTACGGACCCAAATCCAACAAGCTTAGATTTGATACGCAGAGGCGGGCTAATTTCTACGGAGTAATGTAAAGACACTTCGATTTTAAGCGGTACTTCATTCTGATTTTCTACGGATTCATTTCAATCATTTTCTAAATTCAGCTGTATTCAGATAAAAAAGGGACAGAAAGCAGCTTAGCTGATGGAGCGCTTCCAAAAATCCAGACGAGGGGTTTTTGCGCCCTAAAATAAGGGATACAAAAGGGAAGAGACAGCCCACTGGAGAATTCAGTTCTTAAAAAAGCCCGAATTCTCTGGGATTACCTCTTCCCTATATGTCAAATCGGTATTAACCGACAGTTCCCATTTTTAGCTGCGTAAAAAACGAAGCTGTCCGTTATTATAAAGAAAATTCAGTAATGACATTCCGATAATGATAATATAGCCCAGTATACTGTAACCATCCGGTATATCTCCGAATAAAAAGATGCTGTACAATGCCGAGAAAATGATCTGTGAATAATCGAAAATAGAAATTTCTTTTGCCGGTGCATAGCGATATGCTGCCGTAATCCCAAACTGTCCAAAAGCAGCAAAAACCCCTGCCAAAAGCAGGCAGATCAGCTGTCCCATGCTCATCGGTACATATCCGACGATCATAAACGGAATACATACAAGACAGGAAAAACCGGAAAAGAACAACACGATTACAGGACCTTTTTCCCCTTTTGTACCGAGATAACGCACCGTGGTATACGCAGCGCCTGCCGTAATCCCTCCAAGCAATCCGATACCGGATGCAAAAAGCGAATCCGATGCAAATGTAGGCTTAATGATCAGCAGACTTCCCAAAAATGCACAGATCACCGCACCCGCCTGAAATGGCGACATTTTTTCTTTCAAGAAAATGTAAGAAAAAATGATTACAAAAAACGGTGACAGCTTGTTCAACATATTCGCATCTGATAAAACCAGATGATCCACAGAATAAAAATTACAAAAAATCCCGATCGTTCCTAACGTCGACCGGATGACCAGGTAGGGAAGATTTTGTTTTTGAAAATGAAATCCGTATCCGCTCCGATTTAATAAAAACAAAGCACAGAAAAATGCTACCAGATTCCGGAAAAAACTTTTTTCTATTGCCGGCAGATCGCCTGCCAGCTTTACAAACATACTCATTGTGGCAAATCCCAGAGCTGAAATCATAATACAGAGAATTGCCTTATTTTTATCACTCATAACAATACCTCTCTTGATTTGTTTTTTACAGCTCGACTATTATAGCATAATCCTGCAAGTCCAGTCAAAACCTGCTTTGCGGATTTTCTTCATTTTATGCAAAAAGCCGCAAAACAAATTTGTTCTGCGGCTATCTGTCATCGCTTCGCTTATGCTCTGGATAAATACTCGCCTGTACGGGTATCAATTTTTAATGTGTCACCTTCATTTACAAATAAAGGTACCATAACCTGTGCTCCTGTTTCTACGATGCACGGTTTTGTAGCGCCCTGAGCAGTATTTCCTTTTTCACCCGGTTCACACTGTGTCACTAATAATTCAACGTTTAATGGTGGTTCAATCGCAAAAATGTCACCTGCATGAGCAACTGTTTTTACAACTTCATTCTCTTTTACAAATTTTAAAGAATCGCCGATAACATCTCCACTTAAAGCAACCTGATCATATGTTTCAACGTCCATGAAGTAATATAATTCACCATCATTATATAAATATGTCATGTCTCTTCTATCAATATGAGCTTTTGGACACTTTTCTGTAGGTCTGAATGTCTTTTCAACCACTCCACCACTTTTAATATTTTTTAATTTCGTACGAACGAAAGCTGCACCCTTTCCAGGTTTTACATGTTGGAAATCAATAATCTGATAAATATTATTATCTAATTCGATTGTAAGACCGTTTTTAAAATCTCCTGCGGATACCATTATTTCTCCTCCTTAACTGTAATCTAGAAACTATTTTATACTATCTTGCCATTATTTTCAACTAGCAATTTGCCATTTTATAAATTTCAAAAATCGCATCTCTGTCGCATTTTTTAAAACTTCCGATTGTTCTGCTGCGATCGTAAGAACAACTATCAGCCAGTCGTTCCAATACTTCTACCGGCTGAATACCGATTGCCAGGTCTGAAAACTTAACAGGCATATCCAGAGAGCGGAAATAATCCACCGTCGCCTCTATCCCGGCAAGCGCCGCTTTCTCATCCTCTTCTTCCCGGATCCCCCATACTTTTCTTGCATATTGTGCAAACCGTTCCGGATGTTCCTCATATACGTAATGCGCCCATGCACTCCACACGGCCGTCAGCGTTGCCCCATGTGCAATATCAAACATTGCAGATAATTCATGTCCGAGCTGATGCACAGCAAAATCTTTTTCTGCGCCCAATCCGGTCAATCCATTATGTGACAAGCTTCCTGCCCACATAATCTCGCTCATGGCATCATAGTCTGAAGGATGTTGCATTGCCGTCCTTCCGTTTGCAATCACGGTACGAAGAAGTCCTTCTGCAATCTCATCCGTCAGCTGATTTCCCTTTGTCGGCGTAAAATATCGGTCCAACGTATGCATCATAATATCACAGATCCCGCATCCGATTTGATATATCGGGAGCGTGTATGTTAATTCCGGATTCATGATCGCAAACTTTGGACGGTTCAGATCTGTCGTAGTACCACATTTTCTTCCGGTCTCTGTATTCGTCAATACTGCAGAATCACTTGTCTCGCTGCCCGCTGCCGAGATTGTTAAAACAGCCCCGATCGGAAGACTTTTTTCAATTGGAAGTTCTTTGCTCCAGAATCTCCAGATATCAATCTCCGGATTTGCCGTTCCATGTGCGATTGCTTTTGCCGTATCAAGTACACTTCCGCCACCGACGCCAAGAACAAAATCCGTACCAAATGCAATTGACTCTTTCACCGCTTCTCTTGCAAAAGACAGTCTCGGATTCGGTTTTACACCGCCTTTTACATAATATTCCAGACCATGTTCTTCCAGATTCTTCGTAATCTGGGCTAGCAGTCCGCTTCTTACAACACTTCCGCCGCCATATACGATAAATACCTTTGATCCGCCAAATTCCTGAATGGCAGAAGCAGTCTGGAACTGTGTATTTTTTCCAAAAATCACCTTTGTAGGCGTATAATGAGTAAAATGATGCATCTTTGCCGTCCCTCCTCTTATCCTTCTAATTTTTCTATGATCATTTTTTTATATGAAAGAAATTCATTTGTCAGATTAAAATCTTTTCTCCTCGGCTTCGGTTCCTGGATCACAATTTCCTCCGTGATCCGTCCCGGCTTTCCTGTCAACAGATAAATCCGGTCAGATAAGAGGATCGCTTCATCGATATCATGCGTGATAAAAATAGTCGATAATTTAATTTCTTCCATTACAGCAAGATACCATTGATGAATCGAAGATTTTGTGATCGTATCGAGCGCACTGAATGGTTCATCCAGCAATGCGATCTCGTTGGAAAACATGTAAGTACGCAAAAGAGCAGCCCGTTGCCGCATTCCGCCGGATAGCTGACTTGGATACTTCTTTTCCATTCCCTCCAATCCGAATTCCTTAAAATAAGGCCGTACCATCTCCAACGCTTTCTTTTTCTTCTCGCCTTTTACGATCAACGGAAGACTGACATTGTCCTCGATCGTTCGATATGGAAGCAAAAGATCTTTCTGCATCATATAGCTGATCTTTCCTGCTTTTCCGGTGATATCCTCTCCGTTCAGAATGATCTGTCCCTGTTCCGGAGCCAAAAGCCCCGATATGATATTAAACAATGTTGTCTTACCGGCGCCACTCACTCCAAGCAGGCTGACGATCTCATTGTTATGGAGACAAATAGAAATATCCTTGATCACTGTCTGTCCATCAAATTGTTTTGTGATGTTTTTTGTAACCAATTCCGCCATAATTATGATTCTTCCAAATAATCATTGGTAAATCCAACATTTTCTTCCAATGTTCCGTCTACCAAACCTTTTTCATTTAACCAGGAGTAGAACTTATTCCATCTGCCTGCATCAATATATCCCCACTGATCCGCATCTGCGATATATTGATCAGCCATATAGTTCTGGCTCAATTTTACGAGATCTTCATCCAGTTCCGGGGCTGCTTCCAGCAGGATATCCGCGGCCTCATCCGGATTTTCTACTGCAAATTCATATCCCTTTGCTGTTGCGGCAAGAAACGCCTTTGCCTCATCCGCATGTTCTTCCAGATAGCTGTCGTTCGCGATGATCACAGGTGTATAGTAATCAAAGGTATCATCAATATCACGGAACGCAAAATAATTATAATCGAACTCTCTGCTGATCGCAGATTGCACTGCCCAGCCTTCATATACCCAGATCGCATCAACTGTATCGGCAGTTAATGCGCTGACTTCATCGGTGATACTCTCCGGAAGCATTTCAACCTGATCCGGATCTCCTCCATCTTTTTCTACCACATCGCGGATCACGGCCATTTCAATGTCATTATTCCATGTCGCATATCGCTTGCCTGCCAGATCTTTCGCACTGGTGATCTGATCATCTTTTGCGGAAATGATTCCGGATGTATTATGCTGCAATACAGCCGCTACCGTTGTAAATGGCATTGGATCATCACTTACCCAGTTAGATGCCTGTGTATCCTGGAAACTGATACCAAACTGTGCTTTCCCCGATCCAACAAGCGCCTCCGCGCCGGAATCCGATGGCTGAACAACATCGACATTCAAACCGGCATCTTCGTAATACCCTTTTTCAAGAGCCACATAAATTCCGGTATGATTCGTATTCGGTGTCCAATCCAAAACGAAAGTGATATCACTCAGTTCTGCAGAAGTATCCCCTTTCTTTGAGTTGGAACTGCTGCAGGCACTCATACTCATGATCAGCGTTACCGCCAATAATATAATTCCTAATTTTTTTTTCATTTTACATTCTCCCATGGCATACACACTTTCTGTACAAGATCAACAAGCCACATCAGCACAAGGCTCAATGCGGAAATAGCTATGATCACTGCAAACATTCGGTCAAATGCATATGCGCTTTTTACTCTTGTCATATAGACTCCGAGTCCATAGTATCCTCCCAGCCATTCAGAAATCACTGCTCCTACGATTGAATAAGAAACAGAGATTCGTAAACTCGAAAAAAACTGTCCCATCGCACTCGGAAGTTTAATGTGTCGAAATATCTGTATTCTCGTTGCACCCATCGACTGCATCAGCCGGATCATATCTGTATCTGCGGATCGAAATCCCTCTAATAATCCGATGGATATCGGAAAAAATGTTACGATCACGATCAATACCACTTTCGGTGCCATTTCATAGCCGAGCCATAAAATCAGAAGCGGTGCGATCGCAACCGTCGGGATTGTCTGCGTAATAATGATGATCGGATACAGCGCTTTATAGACGATATCAAAATGATCCATAAATACCGCGCATAAAAATCCGATCAAAATTCCAACTGTCAATCCAAGCATCGCTTCCAGCACCGTATAGCGGGCATGCTGCATCAACAGCGGAAAGTCATTGACCAATGCTTTTCCAACCGAAACCGGTGACGGCAGCATGAAATCCGGTACAATCTGCAATACTGCAACTGCCTGCCATATCAGCAAGATCATGCAGATGGTAAGAATCGACGGAATCTGAGCTGTCAGATTCGTTTTTGTACTCTTCAACTTTTTACTCCAAATCCTTTATTTGTCTTCAAGATGATGTTTGGTAACTTTTCTGTCAATCGTCAGAATATCTCCTTCCGGTTTGTAGCTGACTTTAATATAAGCAGCTACAGATGGAGCCCCCGCTTTGATCGCGATGTGTTGGCATTCTTTTACAATATCCATCAATTCATCGTAATCGCCCTCGATCGTCGTCTCAAATGGTCCAACATAATAGTGATAACCGGTACTTTTAATATAATCAATGACCTCATCGACAATTCTTACTAATTCATCATCATTTTTTGCCGCCGGTAAAGATTGGATTGCAACACTTGCATTCATTTTTTTTCTCTCCTTTTTCTTATAATAATAAATTCATTTGATCGCATAAATGGAAATCCAGACATTTTGCCTGCCAGATACTTTTATTTTTATAAAAGAAAACCCCGCCAGATGGCAGGGTATGTTTCTTTTCTATACCTACGCTGGCATTATCCAGATCAGGTTCCGGGTCAAAGGCTGTGCCTTACTCTCAGCCGATACGATCAGCTCCCCTATGCTCTATCGAATGTTACTACTATAGAGTACGATTTCTACATACATTTGTCAAGTTTTTATAATATCAAAAAAAGTTCCTTTCACTGCTTTTATATAATCATCTGGAGCCAGTGTCAGCTGCACGCCCAGCTTGCCTCCGCTGACGATCATCTTTTTAAGATTTCTGGCACTTTCATGGACAACGACCGGATACATTTTTTTCATACCGAGCGCCGTGGTTCCTCCCCTGATATAACCGGTCACTTTGTTAATATCTTTGACGTGCAGCATTTCCACAGACTTTTCACCAACCGCTTTTGCGCATTTTTTCAGATCCAACTCTTCTGCGACCGGCAGAACATAAATATAATATCCACCGCTTTTCCCCTGTGTCGCAAGCGTTTTAAAACAGCTTTCCGGATCCTCTCCTAATTGTTCGGCAATGCTTACGCCGTCTTTAAATTCATCGCATTCATAATAAACAACATCATAAGAGATCTTATTTTTTTCCAGAATACGCATCGCATTTGTTTTTGCCTCTTTTTTGGCCATATCATCTACCTCTTTCCCATCAAAAAGACATTCCCCTTTCTTCAGAGAATGCCTTTTTCTTGTTAATTATGATTCCTGATCAAAATGCGTCAGACGATATACGATCTCTTCTGCGATCTCATGAACCGGACGGCCGTCTGTATTCACCCGGATATCCGCAGCAGCTTCGTATTTCGGCCGTCTTGCTTCCATCAATTCCGTAATTCCCGGAATATTCTTTCTGCCACGAAGAAGAGGTCTGGAGTCATCATCTTTCGTACGTTCCAGAATTGTTTCCGGAGAAGCAGTCAACAAAATAACTTTCCCGTTCTTTTTCATTTCCTTTACATTCACTTCTCTCATCGGAACGCCGCCGCCACAGGAAATTACTTTATTCTCATAATCTTTCATTCCGATGATCAGGTTTGTCTCCAGATTTCTCCAGTATTCTTCTCCGTACTTTTCAAAAATCTGGTTTACGCTCATTCCTTCTTTTTTCGTCAAGTGAGCATCCATCTCGATTACGTCCATAGCAAGAATTCTGCTCAAATAACTGGAAATCGTTGTTTTCCCACATCCCATGAATCCGATAATATAAATATTGTCACGGAACAATGTTTTTGCCTGAATCTTTTTACTATTTTCTACAATATATTTATAAATATCCAGAATCTCCTGGCGGTATTCATTTTCACCGACCTTATCTTTTACGAGATGGCGTACCTGTCGTTCTCTCTCCGGCTGCAGGATCTGAATTCCTCTTTTCTTTTTATATTCCATGATCCCTTCAATAATATGGAGACGCTGCTCTAAAAGACTGACAATCTGCGCATCGCATAAGTCTAACTGCTTCCTGTATTCTTCTAATATAATCATCGCTCTTACCTTCCTTTTTCTTTTACCCTTTATTGGAAAATAGTATAGCAGAACAGCTTTAACAATGCAACACTTTAATTTATGAAAGTGAATTTTTTTTGTTTTAAATATATTTATTATAATTGATATTATAGATTTTATCTATTAAAATTGCAGAAATAATCAATTTGATATTCGTTTGTTAAACGATTATAATAAATATAACTAATAATAAAAATGGGTTTAAAAAAATGTGAATGGAGGAAATTATTATGTCAAAATACCCTACTTTATTTTCACCAATTGAAGTTCGGAGACTTACAATCCCTAACCGTATCGTTATGATGCCTATGGGAACAAACCTTGCAAAAGCGAACGGTGAAATCAGTGATGATCACATCAAGTACTACACAGATCGTGCAAAAGGCGAAACAGGTCTGATCGTTGTAGAAAACGTGTGCGTAACTTTCCCTCAGGGATCCAATGGTACAAGCCAGTTAAGAATGGATCATGATATGTTTATTCCGGCTCTGTACCGTTTAACAGAATCGGTACACACTTATGGCTCTAAGATCGCTGTACAGCTTAACCATGCCGGTGCATCTGCAATGCCTGCAAGAACAGGAGTTCCTGCTGTTTCTTCTTCCAATCATCCTTCTAAAACAGGCGGCGGAATCCCTACGCCTTTAACAGTAGAAGAAATCCATTCCATCGCAAAAGATTATGCTGCCGCTGCAAGACGCGCACAGTTAGCAGGATTTGATGCTGTTGAGATCCACGCAGGACATTCTTACCTGATCAGCCAGTTCTTCTCTCCTGTATTTAACGACAGAACAGATGAATTTGGTGGAAGCCCGGAAAACCGCGCTCGTTTCTGTAAATTAGTTTTAGAAGAAGTTCG
>DVKZ01000070.1 GCA_018715775.1 Candidatus Fimousia stercorigallinarum
CATATCTACTGCAGAAAAAGTAAAAAGGCTCTTTTCTCCCGTAGACAGACTTTCATATCTACTGCAGAAAAAATAAAAAGGTTCTTTTCTCCCGTAGATCGACTCCCATATCTACTGCAGAAAAAGTAAAAAGGTTCTTTTCTCCCATAGATGGTGATATCAAGGAGAATAAAACTTCCGGCGTTTTAACTATCGGTCAGAGGAAAAAGTATATAAAGAGTTCATGCTGTATACAATCGGCAGGAATATCATGAAATACCATTGCTTTTTACATCATGAGAGCAAGAAATACGAAGAAAAAAAGGAGCAGAAGGAGCGCTTCAAAAAATCTAACCAAGGGGATTCTGTACCCTGAAATAAACCTTATGAAAAGAAGAGGGTGTCGCAAATTATCAAATTAGATGATAGAGCGACTCCCTGGCCTAATCTAAAGGGAAAAACGAAAGTAATCTCACCTGTATACTGTGGCTTGCTTTCGTTTTTTGGCGTACTTTCATAAAGGTTCTTGCAGTAATGATTCCGCCCCATTATAAATTCCATAACAAGGAAGTGTCTGTTCCTCATCCGGATTCATATAGGCAAGTAACCAGCTTTTGAAACCATCTGGCAGCTCATTCATCGGTGCCCCTTGCATATAAAGCAAAAATTCACCGGCATTCTCAAAACCATAAGGATCGGAATAAATAAACTTTTGATTATCTTCGTAATATTTCTCTCCCGTGGTTCCTTCTTTTTTGAGATTTTGATCACCTTTACGCCTTCCATTAACAGATTCGAAAATGCAACTTTATACATAAAGATATCTCCCCATGCATAATCCGAAGACTCAAAAGCAGTTTCGGATAAAATTGAGAAACCATATAACTCCGCATTTTGACTGATTCCTGTTATTCCAACTCCATTACCTGCCTGTCCGGCAATGATCCCGGCAACATGGGTGCCATGGGCGATCGTACCGGCTTCGTCTTTGTTGGCAGCAGATTCATACAATTCTGCAACATTGCATACACCTTCCTGATTTGCAGGATTATTCCAGACTTTTACAAATTTATCTTCTTTGAAATCTTCATGTGTGATATCAAACATGGAATCAATGATGCCGACTTTCACTGTCTGTAAATCCAAATCCATATTCCAGACGGATAACATGTGTATCGCTTCCGCCCACCAATTCAGACCATCCGGATTTGATTCATCCCTCAATGACTTCTTCCAACTCTTGGTAGGTTCGACCATCCGTGAATTTAATCTGATAATCATTCGTATCAGAAATATATCCAGTTATCGTTCCACGTTCCGATCTTGCCAATGCATTAATATCGGAATATTCTGCATCATCTGTGGCAGTTACAAGAATTTTTGTTTTATCATAAAAAATTCCATTTTCTTCTTCTACATCTTCCGGTTGCGTCGGCTCATAAAAAGCCGGAAATCCGGACATATCTTCTGTATTTTTATATCTGTAAAAGAATAATACTCCTGCAGCAACAATGACCACCCCTAACAAAAGAACTATGCCTGCCACATATTTTTTTCTCATCGAAATCCCCCTTATATCATTAAAACATCTTTTATAAAAGACAAAAAAGCACAGCCACAAGAGAACACGTACTTAATAACACGAAATTCTGATGGGCTATGCTTTTTAAAATAATCTTAAAAATCAATATACATCGATAACTTTTTTCTATGTTGCATCGCGAAAAACATCGTCAACTAATCGTTCATATTCCTGATATGCCGGATATTGAGATAATTCCCGAAGACCGGTTAAGACGCCCTTATAATACCAGCCCTGCTTATTCTTATCTTTTTCATTAAAACGCAGCCACAGCTGATCGCCGACTTTCTGATAATCCCTTTTCAGAGATCTTATATTCGCCAGCTTATCCGCCAGAGCGATAATCTTCATCTCAAATGTTGCTTCATTCCTTAGGAAATCGATCGTGTGCTGCTTCCGTTCCATCCATGTTCTGCTTTTATCTTCGGATTCCATCGCAACCAGTGACGCGACTTTTTTTCCAAATTCCTGCTCGAGCTGTGTAAATGAATATCCATCACAATCTTCCACAACGTCATGCAAAACCGCAGCACTGATGATTTCGATATCATCCGTCATTCCGGAAGCAATAACTGCCACCTCCATCGGATGAATGATATACGGCGTTGATGTCCCTTTTCTTTTCTGTCCTTTATGCGCATTCGCCGCAAATATTACTGCCTTTTCCAGCATATACCAAATCCTCCATTAGTCTATTTATTCGCTTCCTGCAAAACCTTCTCCTGTGCATCCAGAGGCATCTGCTCATAGCGGCTGAATTTATAAGAAAATTCTCCGCTGCCGCCAGTCATCGAACGCAATGTCGTCGAATATCCGATCAGGCTTCCTAATGGTACATCGGCAACAATTTCCTGTTTTCCTTCCAACGGATTCATACCAAGTACACGTCCGCGGCGCTTGTTCAGATCGCCCATAACGTCACCGGTATAATTATCCGTTACAGAAACTTTCAAAGACACGATCGGCTCTAACAGAACCGGGCTGGCATCCATAATGCCATTTTTAAATGCTAACTTCGCAGCCTGTTTAAAGGCAAGCTCTGAAGAGTCAACCGGATGATAAGATCCATCCAACAGCGTTGCTTTGATGCCGACAACCGGATAGCCTGCAAGCGGTCCGGCTTCACAGCTTTCCGCAACTCCCTTTTCAACAGCAGGGAAATAGTTCTTCGGTACCGCACCTCCAAAGATCTTCTCTTCAAAGATGTATGGTGTCTCTAAATCACCGGACGGAGCAAATTCCATTTTAACATCTCCATACTGTCCATGTCCACCGGATTGTTTTTTGTATTTGCCCTGTGATGTTACTTTACCACGGATCGTCTCTTTATATGCAATACGAGGTTTTGTAAACTCGATCTCCACTTTATAACGGTCAGCCAGTTTGCTCTTAACAACATCCAGATGCTGATCTCCGAGTCCATATAATAAGATCTGATGATTATCTTTGTCGTTGACTTCTTTTAATGTCAGATCTTCTTCCATCAGACGTTTGATCGCCGCAGAAGCTTTATCTTCCTCTCCTTTTTTCTTTGTTACATAGCTTGTAAACGTATATGGTTTCGGAACATAAGTCTTTTCATAAATAATTGGAGTTTCTTTTGTTGATAATGTATCTCTTGTCTGGGATACAGCCAGTTTTGCGATCGCACCGATATCTCCTGCTCTTAATTCCGGAACTTCAATATTTGAATTTCCTTTCAGAACATACAATTTACCGATCTTTTCTTCTTCTCCCTTTTCTGCATTATATACAACAGAATCTTTCTTTAGAACACCGTCACAAATCTTAACGAGAGAGAACTTTCCAACAAACGGATCCACGATCGTTTTGAAAATGTAAGCAGAAACAGGTTTACTGCTGTTATATTCTGCAACATAAGCATCTCCTGTCTTCTGATTTACGCCATGATAGATAACATTTTCTTTTGCCGGCGACGGACAATACTTTTTGATCGCTTTCAATACTGCATTCGGACCATAAGTCATAATCGAAGATCCCATCAGTACAGGAATGATGTCGCCTTCAATAACGTTCTGGCGCAGAGCAAGGGAAATTTCTTCTTTCGTAAAAGTATCACCTTCAAAATAACGATCCATAAACTCTTCACTCGTCTCTGCAACCGCTTCCATCAGCATATCTCTTGCATCATCCAGTTCTTCGATCTCACCCGGATCAATGTCATACTTCTCATACGTTCCATCCGGATTATAACGGCGTCCTGCATTCTTAACGATATTGATAAATCCCATGAACTTATCATCTTCCCAGAGCGGCAGCTGAAATGGTGCGATCTTTTGTCCGTACAGTTCTTTCAAATCTTCGATGATCGCCATAAAATCAGCTTTTTCACTGTCGATATTCGATACAAATACCATACAAGGAATATGATATTCACGGCAGTATTCAAACGCTTTGATCGTACCGACCTGAATCCCGTCCGTGCCTGAAATACAGATGATTGCTGAATCCGCAACACTTAACGCTTCATAGACTTCACCCGAAAAATCAAAGAATCCCGGTGTGTCCAGGATATTGATCTTAATCCCGTCATATTCAATTGGAACAACTGAAGTCTGAATAGAAAAGTGACGTTTCATCTCTTCTTTATCATAATCGCTGATCGTTCCACCTTCTTCAATCGTACGAATACGGTTGATCATACCAGCAGCATATGCAAGTCCTTCCAGCAAAATCGTCTTTCCGCTTCCCCCGTGTCCTAATAACACGACGTTTCTAATGTTCTCTGAATCGTACACATTCATAATTACGACCTCCAATACTAATTTCTAATGATATTCTACTAAAAATAGCGATAAGATTCAATAGTTTTAGTAAAAATATACAAACCAATAGGATTTTTCTAACAATTGAAAGATATTCTCCACCTATCACTTTAATGCATTAAAGCATTGACTTTCTTACTTCTATCCGATAGAATAAACGTTAGGATTTAAAGATAAAAAGGTTGGTGAAAAAAATGACACACACAAATGAGCAGGGTATTTTGGAAATAGGCTTTGTCGGACTCGGCCTGATCGGCGGTTCCATCGCCAAATCCATCCGACGGGTTTTTCCAAACTATAAAATACTCGGCTATGACTCCGATAAAACAGCTCTGAAAAATGCAAAAGAAGACGGAACACTTGATGTTATCGTCAAAGACGTCTATGAAGAATTTTACGACTGTAACTACGTCTTTTTATGTACGCCGGTCGGACACAACATGGCTTATCTTTCCATATTAAAAGATGCATTAAATCCGGACTGCATCATTACAGATGTAGGAAGCGTAAAAGAACCGATTCATGAACTCGTAAAAACACTAGGAATGGAAAAGCGGTTTATCGGCGGCCATCCGATGGTCGGATCGGAAAAAAGCGGCTATTCTTCCTGCCATGATCGTCTGATCGAAAACGCATATTATTTCCTGACGCCGACAAAAAAAGTCCCACAGGAAAAGGTAACCGAACTGGACAGTTTTATCGAAGAATTAGGAGCCATGACGATCCATCTTGACGCAGAAGATCATGACCGCTTTACCGCCGGTATCAGCCACGTTCCGCATCTGATCGCATGTGAACTCGTCCATCAGGTTGCTAAAATCGATACAAAAGACGGCATTCTAAAGCAGCTGGCAGCGGGCGGATTTAAAGATATCACCCGAATCGCATCTTCTTCTCCGGAAGTATGGGAGCAGATCATCATTTCCAACCGTAAAAACATTTCCAGCATTTTAAAAGGAATGATCGACGAACTGTCCACTTTATATGAAGCAGTTGAAAATGCGGATAACGAATACATCAACGAATACTTTGCTGTTGCAAACCGCTATCGTTCTTCCGTACCGGACAATGCTGTCGGCCTCATGCAGAAAACCTACGAAATCTTCATGGATATTCCGGATGAGCCGGGCGAGCTGCTGAAAGTATTCGGTCTGATCCAAAACATCAATATAAAAAATGTCGGTATCATCCACAACCGGGAATATGAAGAAGGCTGTTTAAAACTCGTTTTCTACGACAATGAATCTGCAGCCCAGGCAGAACAGATCTTCCGGGATAACCACTATATCGTATATAAACGAAATTAAACGATCAAAATTGATACAAAAAGAAAGGAACTTATGACAAATGAAACTCACTCGTACAAAAGGATTACATGGAACGATTTCCATTCCGGGGGACAAATCGATCAGCCACCGTTCCGTTATGTTCGGTGCAATTGCTGATGGAACAACAACGATCCGCAACTTCCTGATGGGAGCAGACTGTCTGGCAACGATCGATTGCTTCCGTTCCATGGGAATTAACATTGAAGTAACGGATGAAATGGTAACCGTACACGGAAAAGGACTGCATGGGCTAACCAAACCGGATAAAATCTTAGATGTCGGCAACAGCGGTACAACGACACGGCTGATTTCAGGCATTTTAGCCGGACAGGACTTTGACGTAACATTATCCGGCGATGCATCGTTAAACAGCCGCCCGATGAAGCGCATCATGACGCCTTTAAATGCCATGGGCGCTGATATCACCAGTATCAACAATAATGGATGTGCTCCGCTTCTGATCCGCGGGAGCAAGATCAAAGCATTCCATTATGACTCTCCGGTTGCATCCGCACAGGTAAAATCTGCTGTTCTTCTGGCCGGTTTATATGGAGACGGTCCGACAAGCGTCACAGAACCTGCTGTTTCCAGAAATCATACCGAATTAATGCTCCGTTCCTTCGGTGCAGATGTTCAATGTGAGGGCAAAACAGCGACGATTTATCCGCCAAAAAAATTAACCGGACAGGACATTGTTGTTCCGGGAGATATTTCTTCTGCTGCTTACTTTATCGTGGCCGGACTGATCACCCCGGATTCGGAGATCACAATGAAACACGTCGGTATCAATCCGACCCGTGACGGTCTGATCAAAGTCTGTGAGGCTATGGGGGCTGACATCACTTTATCTAATGTCAACGACTCCGGCGGTGAGCCGACTGCTGACATTACGGTCAGAACAAGCAACCTTCACGGAACCGAGATCGGCGGCGAGATCATCCCGACACTGATCGATGAAATTCCGGTTATCGCACTGCTTGCCTGCTTTGCTGAAGGCGAGACCGTCATTAAAAATGCAGAGGAATTAAAGGTGAAAGAATCAAACCGCATCGATCTGATGGTCAATAACTTAAAACGGATGGGCGCTGATGCGGTTGCTACAGACGATGGTATGATCATTCACGGAGGAAAAACACTAACCGGTATTTCCTTAAACTGCAAATATGACCACCGCATCGCCATGACCTTCTCGATCGCCGGCATCAATGCCGATGGAGAAATGGATATCGAGGATGCTGAATGCGTCGATGTCTCCTATCCGGATTTTTATGAGACACTAGAGAAATTGCAAAATTAAAATCTATCCCATATACCAAGGGGATATCGGTTCATACCGATTTTTAACCCTTGATATGAGAGGAAGAGGCAATCCTATAGAGAATTCGTGCTTTTTCAAAGCCTGAATTCTCTATAGGATTGCCTCTTCCTTTTGATATCGCTTATTTTAGGGCGCAAAATCCCTTTGTCTGGATTTTTGGAAGCGCTCCATCAGCCAAGCTGCTTTCTGCCCCTTTTTTATCTGAATACAGCTGAATTTAGAAAATGATTGAAATGAATCCGTAGAAAATCAGGGTGAAGTACCGCTTAAAATCGAAGTGTCTTTACATTACTCCGTAGAAATTAGCCCGCCTCTGCGTATCAAATCTAAGCTTGTTGGATTTGGGTCCGTAGAAACTGCCGAATTTCTGCGGACAAAAATCAAAC
>DVKZ01000071.1 GCA_018715775.1 Candidatus Fimousia stercorigallinarum
CAAAAGGCATCTCCGGCATACTGTCATATGCCAAAGAGGGCATCCGGCTCTGGTACCGGACAAAGCGTCCGGCGTACCGTCAACTATGCCTTAAGCTGACCGTTTGAATAGATAAAAGAATATGTCTCCCCAAGCCCGGTTCCGGCGGGGCTTATTAAAGTGCCTCTATTCTTGGTACTGCCATTCTAGGACTCTCAAAAAAACGGCAGATTAGTACTTTGGGAAGACATACTCATCTTTTTATTGCAATTCGCGGAAACTCAAGAGTTTACGTTTGTAACCATGTCATAATGACGGTGGATAACTTAATAAATATGGAGGCTCAATTTCGTCACTTTTTTATCTGGTTTAATCGAAAGGCCGAACTGTTGCTGCCAAACACACATTTTTTTATTTTAAGTAATTCCATGTTTTCTTATCTAGTACATCTATAATGTTTCATCTTTTTTCGATTCTACACTGTATTTCCAACACAAAACAATGTGATTAGTGAGAGGGTTTGATTTTTCTAGAGCAAGATCCACCCGGGTAATACCGAAATCCATTTTATGGATTTTGCTATTCCTTCCGGATCAAGATCTTGATGGGATTTCGATTTCCCCATACCCTCGATTTAGACATCTTTCGATGTCGTCTGGCTTCCACAAAATGTGGGCGCATCACTGAGCAAAGTCAGAAGGGACAGCTGACCTGTTTCAGTGGTTCCACTTCGTGGAAAAAACATAATTGAAGGGAAGGGAGGAGTATGCCACGTAAGAAAAAACCAGAAAAAAATCGCTACAAGAACATTGTCTGCATGAAGGTTACAGATATCGAACTTGAGATCCTAAATCAGCACGCTGCCACGGCAGGGTTGTCCAGATCTGAGTATTTGCGAAAACTGTTTCTGGAAAAAGAAATTCATGTCCACTATGAAGTTGTTGCAGATATGAAAATTCTGAGAGAACTTTTAGGAGAATATGGAAAGATCGGTTCCAACCTCAATCAGATTGCCCGGTATTTTAACACCGGAGGAGAAAGATCACTGGCGATGGAAGAAGAAATCCGCCACTGTATTTCCGAATTGTTTAAACTCAGGAAAGAAGTATTAAAGTTGGCAGGTGAAGTAGATGGCGATCCTTAAACACATCAAGAGCAGAAACGCAAATTATTCTGATGCTCTGAATTATCTGCTGTATCAGCATGATGAAGAAACCGGAAAACCAATCCTGGATGAATATGGCAATAAACTTCTTCGAGAAGAATTTTATATGGACGGATTAAATTGTTCGTCTCTTTCATTCGACAAGGACTGTCGAATGACAAATAAGAAATTCAATAAAAACCAAAAGAGGGAAGATATCAAAAGCCATCATTATATCATCAGCTTTGATCCTGCAGACGCAGGAGAATGCGGACTTACCGGGAAACGGGCGCAAGAGCTTTGTCTGGAATTTGCCCGAAAAAATTTTCCAGGTTATCAGGTATTGGTTGTCACCCATACAGACGGTGGCAACCAATCCGGCAACATCCATACGCATATCGTCATTAACAGCGTTCGTAAGTATGCTGTGAAAAGACAGAGTTATATGGATAAGCCAAATGAAGAAAAGGCCGGATATAAACACCGGTCCACAAATCGATTTCTGAACCATCTGAAAAAAGAAGTCATGGCAATGTGTGAACGAGAAGGTCTCCACCAGATTGATCTCCTTACCCCTGCTCCCGTGAAAGTAACGGAAGCTGAGTTCCGGGCTAAAGCACATGGTCAGAAAAAACTGGATCGGATCAATAAGAAAATTGTGCAGGAAGGTCTTCGACCGGCAGCCACAACATTCCAAACACAGAAAGATTTTCTCCGAGATGCCATTAAAGAATGTTCCCGTTCTGCAGGAACTTTTGAAGAGTTCCAGAGTCTTCTTCTGGAGAATTATAACATCTCCGTCATTTCACAAAGAGGGCGATACCGGTATCTCCATCCTGACCGTGACCGGAGGATTACGGAAAAAGCTCTCGGAACGAAATATGGGCGTGAAAATCTGGAGAAGATTTTTATCCATAATGGTAAAGTACTACAAGCGGAGAAAGGAATATCTGCGGATCGTTCACCAGAAACGGATTATCACAAAGATCCGACTGCCATTTTCTATTATGGCACAAAACTGCGTCTTGTTGTTAATCTGCAGACAAATGTAAAAGCCATGCAGAGTGAAGCCTATGCCCGAAAAGTCAAAATCACCAATCTGCAGCAGATGGCAAATACCCTGATCTATATTCAGGAACACGGCTATGACACCAGAGAAAATCTTACTGTCGCCACTTCAGAGGCACATAGGAAACTGGATGATGCTCAAAAAAGATTACGTGACCTCAATGCAGAAATGAAGTCATTAAATACTCAGATCCATTACACAGGACAGTATTTTGCCTCAAAAGCTGATTATGCAGAGTTCTTGAAATCAAAGCATAAAAAGAAATATCGAAGCGAACATGCTTCCGAAATTACAGCCTATGAGGAGGCAAGAGACTGGCTGAAAGATTTTTATCCTGACGGGAAAATGCTTTCTCTGAAATCATTAAGATCCCGCAAGGAAAAACTGCAGGACATGATCCACAGTCAGAAAATGACTCTTCAGGATCTTAAATGTCACTGCAAAGAACTGGATACTGTTTCGTACAACACAGACGCCATTCTTACCCGGCGTGCTATGGAAATGGAACAGACACCGAAGCACTTGACAACTCATCATAAATCACAGAAAGAAAGGAATGAAGAAATCTTATGACACAATCAGAATTCAAATTGCTCTTTGCTGATCAGGTAATGAAATGCGAAGAGACTCTACAAAATAAAAGGAAAGAATATACCGGTGATAATCAGGACCGGCTTTCATCTTTTAAGGTCGCTGCCTCTTTGCAGGGATGTACACCTCAGAGAGCCCTGGTGGGGATGATGGCGAAACACATTGTATCTTTATATGATATGTGCTACGCCAAAAATGCTGCATTCAAAAAAGAATTATGGGATGAAAAGATTACCGACAGCCTGAACTATCTCTTTTTATTGGCTGCGATCATTCGGGAGGAGGCTGCTTTTGAACAAAATTGAAACAAAAATCCTGAACTGTTCTGCCATCCGGGAAGCAGAAAAAAATATGGTTTTCACCGCCCGGCTGACACAGCGGGGACATCTGATCCACAATATGGAAGATCTCGTCCGGCTGTACAACAGTTCCTTTACTAAAGATACAGTAAGAAATATGGGAAGCCTTCCGCACCCGACTATCCAGAAATTTAGTGTGATCACAGTGGCAGTAGTTGGTGCAAGCCGGAGATTTCTTTCCCAGATTACCCGGCATCAGAATGAGGTGAAATTTACAAGTGCATCCTTGCAGTACAGCAACTACTCCGGAGAAGCCGCATTTGTAAAACCATATGAAATTCTTACTGCACCGCCGGATATCCAGGAATTGTATGAGCGGAGCTGCCAGTCCGATATGGATTGCTATGAACAGCTTTGCAAGGCTGGTATCAGCCATGACTCTGCCGGATATGTAACACCCCAGGGTCTACGGAATGTTCTGATCATCAGCGCAACTCCATTCGAGTGGAAACACATAATCGGCCAGAGATCCTGCCGGCGAAATACAGACGAAATGAGGATTGTAATTCTGAATATCTGGGAGGATTTATATAATCTCAGTCCAACTCTTTTTCTTCCGGAACAGACAGGACCGTTCTGTCAGAGAGGTAAATGTCTTGAAGGAAAAATGAGCTGCGGGATCCCTATTCCCAGGTCCGCGACTCCGACTGATATTATCTTAAAAGATTATCCTGGCCTTACGGGAGGTGAAAATGAGTGAAAATAAGATTGATCGACTTTGGCGTTACAAAAGAAAGATGTCCGTTCCGCCCTCATGAAAACGATGCCGGCGCTGATGTATTTATGCCCTTTGACTGTAGAATTAAACCCGGCGAGATTATAAAAATCCCTCTGGGATATGGAATTGAAATACCGGATGGATTCGCCGGATATGTCTTTCCAAGAAGCAGTATGGCGCTAAAGGGACTTATCTGCGAACTTCCGCCGATTGACTCAGGTTACAGAGGAGAAATCCATGCAATCATCAGTAATGTCAGTAATTCCGAGCATCTCATGAAGAAGGATACACGGATCGGACAGCTTATCATTACACCGGTCGTTATTGCAGACTTTGTTTTTGAACATGGAAAACAGAGAAAGAACGGTGCTTTTGGCAGCACTGGCAGATAAATTGTAAAGCTAATAGCAGAGGTGTCGGACAATCTGTTCGGCACCTCCATCTGATTGAGAAAATCAGATTATAGAAATCATAAACTTATCGGGATTGTCCTTGATATTATAGTCCATACCATTTTCTGACTCCGTCATATACAAGATAGTAAAATGACTCTTACTAAATTCATTTAGATACACATTGATCTGAAGTCTGTTTGGATATCCCATCATATCATAAGAAAACTTGATGTCATGAAAATTATTGTCAATGCATCTCTCAATCATCTCTTCCGCAAATCTTTGTTTATCGATGATAAATAGTTTATTTGCTACTACCGTAAATTCCATTTCATAGTAATTGCCAGAAGAAAAATTCATCGATGAAGTCACTTTTACATCACGGCCATACTGCAGATACAGAAATCCGGTGATCATACAGATTATCACAGCCATTGCCACAATACGTCTCTTCACAACTTCC
>DVKZ01000072.1 GCA_018715775.1 Candidatus Fimousia stercorigallinarum
ACAGTACAAAAAGAATTCTTCGTTTTTTTCTCATAAGGCATATTATATCGCGCTTTTCGCCGGATTTCTGATGCTTATCATCCTGATGGTGATTTACAGCCAGCAGATGAAAAACAAAAATGAATCAGGAAGGCAGGAAATCAGCCTGGATGAGGTGGGGAACGAAGCAATCCAAAAAACAGAGACAACAACAGCGACAACAGAGGAAGTTACGACGACAGAAACAACAACGGTGCAGGAAACTTCAACTGCAGTCAAAGAAACGGCGGCCGATGCACTGTCCTATGACGGAAAAACAAAATTAGGATGGCCGGTCAAAGGAAACATTCTTCTTCCATTTAGTATGGACACGACGGTTTATTTTGAAACATTGGATCAGTACAAATGCAATCCTGGTATTTTGATCGAAGCAAAAGAAGGAGAAGGTGTAGGTGCCGTAACCAAATGTCAGGTAAAAGAAATTTTGGAAAGCGATGAGTATGGAAAACAGGTTATTCTCGATCTCGGCAATGATTACACGGTGATTTTAGGCCAGCTAAAAGATATCAAAGTCAAAGAAGGTGATATTTTATCGAACGGAGAAGTGATCGGATATGTGAGTGCGCCAACCAGTTATTATACATTAGAAGGAAGTCACGTGTATATGGAAATGCTGGAAAAAGAAACACCGGTTAATCCGGTAAATTATTTAAAAGAATAATTTTTTCGTAGCATATGATTCTATTTTATGATATAATATCATACGCATGATTTATGAAGATAATAAAAAGCATTTACTGGACAGTATCGGTAAATGCTTTCTTTGTGTGTTTGTATAAGGATGAAGGGACATGAGGAAAGGAAATTATACGTATATTCTGGAGTGTGCAGATGGGAGTTTTTATACCGGATGGACGAATGATCTGCAAAAAAGACTGAGGCTGCATAATCAAGGGAAAGCATCAAAATATACAAGAAGCAGGCTCCCTGTTCGTCTGGTCTATATGGAAGAACATCAGACGAAGCAGGAAGCCATGAAGCGTGAATATGCAATTAAACAATTAAGCCGTCAGGATAAAATGCAATTGATCCGGACGGATCCTTTATAAGAAGGAATACATTACAACACAGTGACAGGCACTGCCAGCCATAACAAATAAGTGAAAGATCTCATGTGATCCAAAGTTTTTATGTCGATTATTAAATACCGGCAATTTCAGTGCATAAATAATTCCACCGATCGTATAAATGATACCGCCGAGCGCAAGCCAGGAAAAGGCAAAACGTGATAAAGAATGGATGATCGGTGAAATTGCCAGAATACAAGTCCATCCCATGGCAATATACATGACAGAGGAGATCCACTTTGGACATGTTACCCAAAATAATTTAAATATGATTCCGAGCAGAGCAATCGTCCAGACGAGACCGAGAAGGCCGTATCCGATTACGCCTTTTAAAGCAATGGTACAGACCGGTGTATAGGAACCGGCAATGAGTACGAAGATCATACAGTGATCCAGCTTTTTTAGTCTTAAGTTTATCTGGTCATTAATATCAATGCTGTGGTACAGCGTGCTCGCTGAATATAATAAAAACATACTTATAACAAAAACGGATAAAGAGATTGTCTTTATATAATCTCCCTCTGTCAGTGAAAGGATGATCATCGGACCTGCAACGAGGAGAGAGAGGATCGCCCCGATTAAATGTGTGATTGCGCTTCCGGGGTCTTTTAATGTGAACTTCATAATAACACCTCCGATATAGTGATTGCAAAAATATAATGTAGTATCAAAAACTACTTGTTCTTTATATTGATACTACTCCTATAATTGATATATGTCAAGGGACATTTTTTTATTCTTATGGAGAAAGAGGGTTATTCTTAAAATCGCATATGCAAGAAAACAAAAGTTAGGAAAGGAAATTTATGGATACATTACAATTTGAAGATTTAGGACTAAAACCACAGATTTTACGCGGACTTTATAAAATGGGATTTGAGCATCCGTCCCCGATCCAGGCAAAGGCAATTCCAGCTGCATTGGAAGGACGGGATCTGGTTGGACAGGCGCAGACAGGAACAGGGAAGACAGCAGCGTTTGGAATACCGGTTTTGCAGATGACAGATCCGGATATAAAAAAAGTGCAGGCATTGATATTATGTCCGACGCGAGAACTTGCTATCCAGGTGGCAAATGAAATCCGAAATATGGCAGCATTTATGCATGGGATCAAAGTCCTGCCGATTTATGGAGGGCAGGATATCTCCAGACAGATCAAAAGCCTTAAGGGTGTGCAGATTGTTGTCGGCACTCCGGGACGTGTGATGGATCATATGAGAAGGCATACGTTGAAATTGAGTGAACTAAAGATGATGATCCTCGATGAAGCAGATGAAATGTTAAATATGGGCTTTCGTGAAGATATTGAGACGATTCTGGAAAAAGTTCCGGAAGAAAGGCAGACGCTTTTGTTTTCTGCAACAATGCCAAAGCCGATCATGGATATTACGAAAAATTATCAGCGCAATGCCGAAGTGATTAAAATTGTAAAAAAAGAGCTGACGGTAAAAAATATTGAGCAGTATTATTTTGAAATTCAAAAGAAGAATAAAAAAGAAATCCTATGTCGTCTGTTGGATATATATGATCCGAATCTTGCCATTGTCTTTTGTAACACAAAAAAAATGGCAGACGAGGTTGCAGATGAGTTAAAAGAAAAAGGCTATCATGCGGATGCGCTGCATGGGGATCTGAATCAGACGCAGAGAGACCGTGTCATGAACGGATTTCGAAACGGACAGACGAATATTCTCGTTGCAACGGATGTTGCTGCGAGAGGTATTGATGTTGATAATATTGATATCGTATTTAACTACGATCTTCCGCAGGATAATGAATATTATGTTCATCGGATCGGCAGGACAGGACGGGCAGGAAGAGGCGGTCTGGCATTATCTTTTGTTGGAAAGAAGGAGTTTTACCGTTTACGAGAGATTGGAAAATATGCGAAAACGAAGATCCGGTCAAAGAGAGTTCCGTCTATGACAAATGTTATGGACGCGAAAGCAGTAAAAGTATTTAAGAAACTGGATCATACGATCCAGAAAGAAGATCTGACCAAATATATGGTCATGATTGACAGGATTGCGGAGACGAAAGATTATGGGTCCAAAGAAATCGCAGCGGCATTTTTAAAATATGCGATCGGTGATAATAAGGTCAGGAGAGAACGTCCGAACATCGACCAGACAGGTGCAAAAGAACAGGGAATGTCAAGACTATTTATTAATGTTGGAAAGAAACAAAAGATTCGGCCGGGAGATATTTTGGGAGCAATCGTAGGAGAAACCCATATTTCCGGAGATCTGATCGGAGCGATTGATATGTTCGATAAGTTTTCTTTTGTTGAAGTATCTTCGAATGTTGCTGCAGATGTTTTAAAAGTCATGAATAAAGTTAAGATAAAAGGAAAAGATATTCATATTGAACCGGCAAATGGAAAAAAATAATATTGACAGCCAGAAACTTTAAATTTATAATAACAGTAATTATTATTGATTTAAGGAGCTGGGTATAAAAATGAAACTAAAAAGAAGCAGACAAAGAGAAGCAATTTTAGCTTATTTAAGATCAACGAATGAACACCCAACTGCCGATATGGTTTACGAGAATGTCAGAAAGGAGATTCCGAATATCAGTCTTGGCACAGTCTATCGGAATTTAAATCTTCTTGCTGATTGTAACGATATTCTAAAGCTGACATTCGATGGAAAGTCAGATCGTTTTGACTGGAATGTTGAGCCGCATTACCACGTTTTATGTGAATGTTGCGGCAGTGTGACAGATTTGTATATAGAGCCGCTAAAACATATTGACGTTTTAGCGGAAAGCGCGTTTGATGGTACGATCAGCGGTCATACGATCCAGTTCAGAGGGTTATGTGAAAAATGTGTAAAACTAGTTGACAAGACGAGCTAAGAATGATACTATAATATCAACAATATCAGTAATAGTTACTGATATTAAAATAAATGATTGAAAAAGGAGATACAACTATGAAAAAATTTGTTTGTACAGTATGTGGATACGTATATGAAGGAGAAACAGCACCTGAAAAATGCCCTGTATGTGGTGTAGGCGCAGATAAATTTAAAGAACAGAGTGGAGATATGGTTTGGGCTTCTGAACATGTAGTTGGTGTTGCTCAGGGCGTAAGCGAAGATATCATCGCTGATTTAAGAGCGAACTTTGAAGGTGAATGCTCAGAAGTAGGTATGTACCTTGCTATGGCTCGTGTAGCTCATAGAGAAGGATATCCTGAAATCGGTTTATATTGGGAAAAAGCAGCTTATGAAGAAGCTGAACATGCTGCAAAATTTGCTGAATTATTAGGCGAAGTTGTAACAGATTCTACA
>DVKZ01000073.1 GCA_018715775.1 Candidatus Fimousia stercorigallinarum
CCTTCGATGTGTACTCGATTAGGAAAACTGACCCGTACTCCTTATGGCGAAATTTCTATTGCAGATATTCACACAGATGTTCCGGAATTTGAGTACACATTGCGAAAGTTTTTGCAACAGCGGTCTTTTGAAAAGCAACGAGCTATGGAGCAACGAAAATGATACCAAGTTAATGGTTGGTTAATGGGAGCGAGGAAAAGGTATGAGCGATTTTGAAAATAGCCTAAAATTAGCTGAATCTGGCAATCCAATAGAGCAATTTCGGGTAGGTATTCACTACTACTATGGGACATCTGTTACTAAAGACCTAAAGAAAGCTGTAAAGTGGTTTAAGGCTTCTGCAGAACAGGGGTACATATATGCGGAGACAAGTTTGGGTATTTGCTATCGAAAAGGCGAGGGCATTCTTACAAACTATATTGAAGCTGTAAAACTTTTTCAACACGCTGCGGCATTGGGTGATATTGTTGCCATATATAATTTAGCGCTTTGTTATTATTATGGACAAGGTGTTATAAAAGATTATCAGAAATCAGCAGAGTTGTTTCGTCAAGCATCGGAATATGGAAATGTTGGTGAAACTCATAGATGGAGTCACATTATATCAATAGTTCCTTACGAACCATCAACTTTGGATGAAGCTTTGATTGTGATTCGGAAATCTCTTGCAACTACAGAAAGTCTAAATATCCAATTAGGTAAGAAGATATTCGACTCAAATCAGAATATTTTTGACAATGATATTAAATTGCAACGAATTGCCGAACTAGAAAAAGAATTATCCAAAATTAAAAAAATATTAGCACAAGTAAATGGAAATATTGCAAAATTGAGAAAAGAAAAGGATGAACAAAAACATACCTATGAACATTCTGTTGGTAAACTTAAGTATACTTCAATTGAAAATGAGAACAAGCTAAAAAAGAGTATTGATGAATTGGAAAAACAGTTAGTAACACAGCAGAGTCAAATCGAAGGTCTTATTTCTCAAGTAAAAATTGGTGAAGACACTCTCGTTATACGCAATAAAGAAATTGCCAAACAGAACAGTAAAATTTGTACTCTTGATAGCAATATTACATCATTAAACTCTCAGTTAAAAGATGCCAGCAATATAATCGCTATTAGAGATAAGTCCATCAAAGAATTGAATGAACAAATTACAATGCTAAAAACTCAGCGTCCATTTGTTCGAAAAGCTAATGTGCTAAAGGCAGTAGATTTTTTTTCTCTTTTGAGTTTAGTTATACTTTTACTGCCAGGTCTTATTTATCGTGGCATGATTATGTATAACATGATTTTTGTTATATTGGTTATGGGGGGTGTGCGCCAGTTCGGCGCTGGATATATAGCTGGTGGGAATCCAGTCTGGTAAGGCCTAGCAAGCCGCCAGTACCGAGTCCTTGGAGCGCCAAAGGCTAACAATGGTGTTTAAGCGTAGGACAGGGAACAGGAACGCCGTAATGCGAAAGCGTGAAGTGATTGAGCTTCGTTAGAGTTATCGATTGTGCGGGGTGGTCTGGTACCTCCTTGGGTCACCAATAAGGAGTAGTCGTTAAAGCGAGACTATGAAAACGCACCGGAGTCCTAGAGCACGGCATACTTGATATTGTTATATCTAGCGTACCTGGGAGACCTGGATGGTTCTGGACATGAGCCAGTAGGGAGTATCGGCCAATGCAATGGTGAGTACGAACGAAGACCATTGAGGAATCGGATTCGCCCATAGTACCGATGAAGGAAGTAATGACTCTGGAGGGAAGGGGCGGACAATAAGTTGCTTTTGCTGACAAAACATAGAAAGCACAGGAGGCAGTCATTCTATGGAAAAAGAGAAAGCAGAAATAGCCAGACTCGTAGAGAAATATGGCAGGATTCAGTCGTTAATGAAATACGTCAACAGTGACACACTCAAGGAATCCTACCGCAAACAGCCGAAAGGAAAAGCGGTAGGAATAGACGGGATAACAAAGGAAGAATACGGGGAAAATCTAGAGGAAAATATCGGAAATCTATTAGTCAGAATGAAGAAGTTTTCCTATAAGCCCTATCCAGTGCGCAGAGCCTATATACCAAAAGGAAATGGGAAAATGCGAGGCCTCGGGATTCCGTCATTTGAGGACAAAATCGTGCAGGGCGTCTTCAAGGAGATACTGGAAGCGATATACGAGCCGAAATTCAAAGAGTTTTCATTTGGATTTCGCCCAAACAGAAGCTGTCACGATGCAATCCAGAGAGTAAACAAGCATATCATGGCAGACAAAGTCAATTATATTTTAGATGCTGATATTAAAGGATTCTTTGACAACATAGACCATGAATGGATGATTAAATTTCTGGAACATGACATAGCCGACAAGAACTTCATCAGGTATATCAAGAGGTTTCTGATAGGCGGAGTTATGGAAGATGGAAAGCGATTGGAAACGGAGTCGGGAACAGTTCAGGGCGGATTAATATCGCCAGTGCTGGCAAATGTGTATCTGCATTATACACTGGACACATGGTTTGACTATGTAAAGAAACGTGAGTTCAGAGGCGAAATGTATATGGTACGCTATGCGGATGACTTTGTATGTCTGTTCCAATACGAGAATGAAGCACGAAAGTTTTATCAGCTTCTGATAGAAAGACTGAAGAAATTTGGTCTTGAAATTGCAGAGGATAAAAGCAGAATACTGCCCTTTGGCAGATACAAGGGAACAAAGGAAAGTTTTGATTTCCTTGGATTTACACACTACAATGCAGCCAGCCACTGGGGTAAGTACTGCGTACTGCATAGAACAAGCAGGAAGAAGCTGAAAATGAAACGCGAAGCCATAAAGAGATGGATATGGGAGCATATGCACGAGAGCATAAGCGACACGATTGAAGCGTTGAATGTGAAACTGGCCGGACATTACAGATATTACGGGATATACGGGAATTATATAGGATTGCAAAAGTATTATAAGTATGTCCGGGAAGAACTATGGAAAAGCAAAAGGCGCAGAGACCAGACTTATTGGCTGACATGGCGGAAATACAGGGATATCTTGAAGTTACATCCGTTGGAGTATCCGAGGATATATCTGAAAAGTGCTTATTAGGCAAATGACTTATTGAAGAGCCGTATGCCTTAATAGGGCACGTGCGGTTCTGTGAGGGGCTTTTAAGACTTGAACCTCTCATCGCAGAGAAATTTGAAATGAAAGGAAGTGAAAAGTCGAGACAAAGTCTACTCGACG
>DVKZ01000006.1 GCA_018715775.1 Candidatus Fimousia stercorigallinarum
TAATACAAGAATAAAGCGAGCAAGTCGGAACGCGCCCGTTTTAAGCATGCATACGATATTTTAATCTTAATTTGTCCGCGATCAACGCAATAAATTCCGAATTTGTTGGTTTGCCGCGTTCGCTCTGCATAGAATATCCAAACATTTCCTCTAAAATCTCAATACGTCCCCGCGTCCATGCGACTTCAATCGCATGTCGGATTGCACGCTCTACACTACTTGATGTGGTTTTATATTTTTTGGCAATCGTCGGATATAAAAGCTTGGTAATATAATTCATCATATTTACATCCTCGATCGCCATAATGATTCCTTCTCTGATATATTGATATCCTTTTATATGCGCAGGAATTCCTAATTCATGGATAATCTCTGTTACATCCTGCTTCATATCATATTCACTGTATCTTTTCAGCGACGATTCATGGAGCATAACGGATGGATTAGGGGAAACTTTATTAGCAACTCCTGTAATCTGCTTAATTCTCTGACATACTAGTTCATGTTGGTATGGCTTCATTATATAATAGGCAACGCCCAGATTATTGGCGCATTCAATCAGACTCTGTGTTCCGATTGAAGATGTCATAACAAATTGTGGAACATAATCGCATTCTTTCAACACTTTTTCGATGACTCCAAAACCATCGATCACCGGCAGGATCACATCCAGAACGACCAGATCCGGTTTATTTTCAACGATCATCTCATACGTTGATCTTCCATTATCAGCCAGACCTATGACATCCATTTCGTGCGAAAGAACATTGGCGAGCTCATCTAAATCTTTCGCATTGCTATCTGCCAGTATCACTTTCAATTTTTTATCCATCTTTCGTTTTACCTCCTCAATCCTATCCATATCCATCGTTATTAAATTATCACCTCTATAAATTGTCCGCAATCCGAATTCCCCTCTATTTCCTGATCTCATTTCCATACTCCAGTCGAATTTTGTCAGTAATCAATGCAATAAACTCGGAATTTGTCGGTTTTCCTTTTTCCGCATGTACTGTGTATCCAAACAGCCTGTTAATGGTATCCATCTTTCCACGTCCCCAGGCTACTTCAATTGCATGCCGGATTGCCCGTTCTACTCTGCTTGGCGTCGTATGATGCTTTTCTGCGATCGTTGGATACAGCTGTTTCGTGATCGAATTTAAAATATCCATATCCTCCACTGCGAGCAAAATAGAATCTCGTAAATACTGATATCCTTTGATGTGTGCCGGGACGCCGATCTCATGGATCATATTTGTTATGATCACTTCCAGATCATGCATCGTCAGATCCGATTTTTTATCCATGGACACATATGCTGCATTAGCGCTCCTTCTCTTTTCCTTCGCCTGTTTTACCTTCCGGATCACAGACTTCCTGTCAAACGGTTTTAAAATATAATAAGAAGCTCCGAGTTCGAATGCTTCTTCCGTAACATTTTCCTGTCCCATTGCACTTAATATAATAAATGCGGGCTGTTTTTTTATCGCTTCATCATTGTGAACCCGTTCCATAACACCTAATCCGTCCAATTTCGGCATAATAATATCGAGCAGGACAACATCCGGTTCCTTCCTTTTGATCATCTCGACAGCCTCCATTCCATCTGCTGCATGTCCTACTACCTGTATATCTTCTTCATTCTCAAATAACTGATCCATGATCTCGATCATCCGAACATTGTCATCAGCAATTCCAACTTGAATTTTATTCATATCATTTCCTCCTCTTAGTTACCTTCTGATTACCTGATAATTATACAATTTTCTATTTTTTACAAACAGATGGTATCGTTCGCAACTTTTTCCACAATTCATCATGATTATGAAAAAAATGTGCGGAAAGCCTTATTTCTCGATGTTTTCCGTTATTTTTCATTTTATTATGATTTGATTCTGTATTTCAGTTATACTATAATAAATATGAATAAATTATTTAATAAAAATGCAAAGCAAAGGAGGCTGGACGATTTATGGAATCAAGAAAGATCACAATACGTTCAAAACGATCAAATCTCGCCCTGAAAGTAATACCAGGGCATTTTGCAACACGAAATTCTCATATCAATTATTATCTGGATATCACGACGATCCGAGCGCGCCAGAGCGAAGCAAAAGCTGCTGCATCCATTCTGGTTCAGGACTACAGCCGCGATATTGTGATTGATACGATCGTCTGCCTGGACGGCACGGAGATCATTGGAGCCTTTTTAGCCGAAAAGCTGTCCGAACAGGGATTTTACACAAAAAATTATCACCATTCCACCTATATTATCACACCGGAAGTCGATCAGCTCGGACAATGGTTTTTCCGCGAAAATATGCTGCCAATGTTGAAAAATAAAAATATCCTGTTATTGATGGCATCCGTTACAACCGGTATCACGATCAAACAAAGCATAGAATGCATCTCATTTTATGGCGGCAATCTACAGGGAATTTCTTCTGTTTTCAGTACACTTGATCAATATCACGGTCTGCCGATCTATCACATCTTTTCAAAACAGGATATTCCAGATTATCATACGTATTCCCGCCATGACTGTCCGTATTGTCAGAGGGAGCAGCCACTAGAAGCTCTCGTCAATGCGTTCGGATATTCTGAGATCAAATAAAACAAAAAGGAGATATCGTGACCTTTGATCACAATATCTCCTTTTCCTTACTGCAGCTAGATCAAACCGAATTCGTTCTGCAGATCATGAAACCGTTTCTGTTCTTTTTCTTTGACCGGCTTTGACATATCATTCATACAATGGTGGATCACATCAGCATCTTTTAAAATCTCATCCATTGGTTGATCCACGATCAGCTTGTCATCATGATGATAGATTGCAGAACAGATGATATCCGTTTCTTCATCATCGGTCAGTTGAAGTTCCTGTAAAATAGAACGCGCCAGCTCAGCCCCTTTATGGGCATGATCCGCATAAGAACCGCTTTTATAAGCATGCAGGTCATGGAGCATCGCCGCCATTGCAGATAATTCCACATTCTCGCCTCTTTTTTTGGCGATCATCGTTGCTGCCAGTGACACTCCATAAAGATGCGCACATGCGCTGATCATCTTGTCCGGATGATCCAGGCTGCACAGTTCTTTGTCAACATAATCTCTTAATACACCTAAACGACTCATACATGATACTCCTTCCGCACTTGATAATATAGTATCATTATAGCACGAGAAGCGTTACTTTTCATCTTTTTCGGCCACATCATCCGCTTCCGGTCTGTCAAAAGAGAAAATAACGGCTGCATAAGCAGGCAACGGAAAAGCGATGGAGTACTCCCGATTATCTGCCGGTTCCTTTTCGGCTTGCAGGATCATCACCTCTTCCGGATGCATTCCGCCTCCACCGTATTTTAGATCGTCACTGTTTAAGATCAGTTTATAACTGCTTCCTCTATATGCGCCAACCCGATAATCCATTCTGTTGACCGGTGTAAAATTACAGATAAACAGTAAATGATCTTTTCCATCTTTCGAATGACGTTCAAAACTGAAGATGCTCCTGCTGTTATCATCAGCATTTACCCAGCAGAATCCTTCTTCCCTGCAGTCCAGTTCATACATACACGGATGTTCCCGATAAAGATGGATCAGGTCTTTCATATACTGTTTCATGGACGCATGACGCCCATCCGCAAGCAGGAACCAGTCGATTTCCCGTTCTTCACTCCATTCCCGGATCTGTCCAAAATCCTGTCCCATAAACAACAGTTTTTTACCCGGATGACCGGCCATATAGGTATAGGCACTGCGCAGATTTGCAAATTTATCCCATATCGGTCCAGGCATTTTTTCTAGCATCGAATGCTTCATATGTACTACTTCATCATGAGACAATACCAGGATAAATTTTTCATTATAAGCATACATCATACTAAAATTCATTTTTTGATGATGATACTGACGGTAGATTGGATCCATCTCCATATATTTCAGGAAATCATTCATCCATCCCATATTCCATTTAAAGGAAAATCCGAGTCCTCCATCTTCAATATCTCCGGTAATTTTCGGCCATGCTGTCGATTCTTCCGCGATGATCATCGCGCCGTTGCGTTCCTCCTGTATTACCTGATTTAATTGTTTGATAAACTCGATCGCCTCTAAATTTCGATGATCACCAAATTGATTTGGCCGCCATTGTCCAGGTTCTCTTCCGAAATCCAAATACAACATAGATGCTACTGCATCAACACGCAGTCCGTCTACGTGGTATTCCCTGATCCAATATAACGCATTCGCGATCAGGAAGTTTCTTACTTCATTTTTTCCATAATCAAAGATCTTCGTTCCCCATTGCGGATGATTCGCTTTCTGATAATCCGCATATTCATACTGGCATGTGCCGTCAAACTCGGAAAGCCCGTGTTCATCTTTCGGAAAATGTGCCGGTACCCAGTCTAGAATAACCCCAATCCCATTCTGATGAAGATAATCTACCAGATACATAAAATCTTTCGGACTGCCGTGTCTGGATGTCGGCGCATAATAATTCGTTACCTGATATCCCCAAGAACCATCAAATGGATGTTCTGCGATCCCGATCAGCTCAACATGGGTATACCCCATTTCCAGTACATATTCCGTCAGAGAATGTGCAAACTCTTTATAATTATAAAATCCTTGCGGATTTTCCGAAGAATACGGATGTTTTTTCCAGGATCCCGGATGAACTTCATAGATGAACATCGGTTGTTCTGTCATCTCCTTATCTGCGCGTTGCTGCATCCAATCCGTATCTTTCCAGGAAAATCCATCGATCGATGCAACTTTCGACGCATTACCCGGACGAAGTTCCGTGCTTGTACCAAATGGATCTGCTTTCAGCACATCCCATCCGTGGAAATTGTTCACACAGAATTTATACAGCTCTCCTTCTTTCAACCCCGGAATAAACGTCTCCCAAATTCCAACGGTTCCCGTCTTCTCCATTGGATTCGCGCCTCTGTCCCAGCCGTTAAAATTTCCAACGACGCTGATATAACGCGCGTTCGGCGCCCATACGGCAAACCAAACACCTTCTTTTCCATCTTTTATGGCCGGATGTGCTCCCAGTTTTTTATAAATATCATAATGATTTCCCTGTCCAAACAAATATTGATCCAATTCTGACATTTTCAGTTCTTTGACTTCTTTCAACATGATCACTCCTATCTGCCGTATCGTTTCGTCATCGCATAGAGATCTGAAATCAATCTGCTGTTAAATTCACCTTTTCGAAGCCTCCATTTCCAGTTCGTTCCCATCGTTGAAGGGTGGTTTAAACGCGCCTGATTGTCTAATCCAAGCAGATCCTGCATTGGAATAATGCATAATCTGGCAACACTTCTCATTGCCAGGCAGATCATCGGTATGTGCATCTGATCATCCATCGTCACATAATCGTTCAAATACGCACGTACACTTTGCTTTTCTTTTTCCAGAAGACCTTCACAAAACCATCCGATTACCGTTTCATTATCGTGTGTTCCTGTATACACAACGCAATTATGATCGTAATTATGCGGAAGATAATCCTCTGCATTTCCGGAATCCCTGGAATCAAATGCAAATTCCAACACTTTCATCCCAGGATAGCCGGTATCCTTCACGAGCTTACGCACAGTGTCTGTCACATATCCCAGATCTTCTGCGATGATCTCTTTTCCCGGGAAATATTCTTCCACTTTCTGGAAAAATTCAATTCCCGGACCCTTTTCCCAATGTCCGCGGACTGCTGTACTATCTCCATAAGGAACTGAAAAATATTCATCAAATCCCCGAAAATGATCGATTCTTACTACATCGTACATCTGAAAACAAGATTCCAGCCGCTTCAGCCACCACGCAAATCCTGTTTGTTTATGATATTCCCAGTCATAGAGCGGATTCCCCCAAAGCTGTCCATCTGCGGAAAATCCATCCGGTGGGACTCCTGCTACCGCTGTCGGATATCCTTTCTCATCGAACTGGAATAATTTTTTATCAGCCCATACATCTGCACTGTCAAACGATACATAAATCGGAATATCCCCGATAATCTTAATTCCATTTTCATTTGCATATGCTTTCAAAGCATCCCACTGTTTACGAAACTCATATTGTAAAAATTCATAAAAGAGAATTTCCTCTTTCAATTCTTCCCGCTTTTGATCAAGTACTTCCGGATCGCGTCTTTTTAATGATTCATCCCATTCTTCCCAGGACCGGTTATCATTTTCACCTTTTAACGCCATATAAAGCGCATAATCGGAAAGCCATTCTTTTTGTTCTTCACAAAAACACCAAAAATCGTCCTGTTGCGCAATATGGCTGTTCGCAAATGCCTTACGCAGCAGCGGATATCGGTTCTGGTACTGTTTTCCGTAGTCAACATACTGTTTATCCTCACCGAAATCTGCATTTTCACATTCTTCTTTTGTAAGCCATCCATAGCTTACAAGCTGATCTAGATTAATATAATATGGATTACCGGCAAATGTAGAAAATGATTGATACGGAGAATCTCCATATCCGGTTGGTCCAAGCGGCAGAATCTGCCAATATTTTTGTCCGGCTTTTTTCATCTGATCAATAAATTCATAAGCTTCGATAGAAAAGCATCCTATCCCATACTTGGATGGAAGGCTGCTAACCGGCAATAATATACCATTTGCTCGCATTCCGTTTTCCTCCTTTATGATTCTATTATAACACCAAAATGATCTGATATCACCTTTTCATTCTTTTGATTAAAAATAACTTCGGATGACGTGATTCCCTGTTTCTCCCGGGTCCAGATATAATCGATCCTCATGCCAGCATCCACTTTTTCCCAGCCATCAATCTTCCCCGGCACAGTGATCCCCTCATCCTTCTTCCCTGCCAGTTCATAGGTATCATACCATCCGAAGTTCTTTGTATAATCATAACTCTCACCGGAAATTCCGGCATTGCTGTTAAAATCTCCCATTAAGAATACATTTTCTTTTTTCTGACCAACATGCTCCTGCAGACGATCCATCTGCTGTGAAAAAGGCTCTTCTTCATCATTCCACCATCCCATATGTACAGAATAGAACCACTGCTTTTTACCACAAATTGTTGTCTTCACTCCGACCGCTTTTCTCGTCTTCCAGTTGGAGTACTCTGTACTATTCGAGAGGAAGCATTCCTCAGCCTTAAGGATCGGCTCCCGACAAAATACTGCAAGCCCTTCATCATAGGCATCATAACCGATCTTTGCACTGCTCCATGTCCAGTGATAGCAGCATCCACGCCTCTCTAATTCTTTTGCGATCAAATACGCGCAGTTATCATGTTTGATCATTGTTTTTTCGCAGCAAGGCACGAAGAAGCCCGGCAAAGCCTCTTCTACGCCTTCTGCATCATGAGTCTGACAGCATTCCTGAAGCGCAAAAACATCTATCTTATGATCACATATATATTTTGTAAAAACCCCTATATTATAAATATATATTTCCGAATCCATATCCGGAAAATGGCTGTGTATATTTATTGTTAATGCCTTCATTTTATGCTCCTTCTCATCATTTTAATTTTTTATAAAATATCATTAATATCTGATTTTAATACATCCGCTTTCGGACCGTAAACCGCCTGGATTCCTTTATCCTTTTTTACGAGTCCCATGGCACCTTCTGCTTTCCATGCCGGAAGTTCCGCAACTTTATTGACATCTTTCACTGTAACACGAAGTCTTGTCATACATGCGTCAACCAGTTCAATATTTTCTCTTCCACCCAGTAAAGCAATAATACGTTCTGCTTTTTCACTACCGGAACCGCCGCCGTTTGTAGATATCCCATCTTCGTCTTCTTCTTCCATATAGTTGCCCAGACGTCCAGGTGTTGCGAATCTGAATTTACCGATCATAACATATGCAATCACATAACCAATGACAAAGAATACCACGACACAGATCACAAAATGAATGATATCTCCTGTCAGCCCCGCTTTGATTGACATCGGAATACGAGTGATCAGCTCCAGGTTACCAAATGAATGCAGTCTCAGATCAACAATTCCAGCCATCGCAAATGCACATCCCTGAAGCAATGCATATACAATATATAACGGCAGAGCACAGAACATAAACATAAATTCGATCGGTTCTGTTACACCAGTTAAGAATGTCGCTGCTACGATGGAAATAAACATAGATTTATACTGATTTCTCTTATCCGGATCAACCCGGCGGAACATTGCAAGTGCAACACCCATTAATAAACCTGTTGCACCGATCATCTGTCCAACTTTAAAACGAGCCGGCGTTACCGTTGTTAACAATTGCTGATATCCGCTTAAATCACCCATATCTTTTAAGTTGATCAGATCTGTTACCCATGCCAGCCACAGTGGATCCTGGCCAAATACCTGTGTACCTGCATTTGCTCCGGTTAAGATCGTATAAGTTCCTCCAAATGATGTATAGTTCATCGGAATTGTCAACATATGATGCAGACCAAATGGAAGAAGCAGACGTTCTAAGGTACCATAAATAAATGGTGCCAGAATCGGTGAAGTATCAGAGGAATTTGCGATCCAGATACCGAAATTGTTGATTCCTGTCTGAACAACCGGCCAAATGATACTTAAAACCAATGCAGTAATAGCTGAATAAGCAATCACAACTAACGGAACAAACCGTTTACCGTTAAAGAATGCCAATGCATCCGGCAATTTACGGAAATTATAATATTTATTATAAGCATTTGCTCCGACAAATCCAGATATAATTCCAACAAATACCCCCATATTCAACGCAGGCTTACCTAAAATATCGACAAAATAATCTGCAACAAGGATTTCCTGACCGAATAACGTGTGAGTAACTGCATTTGGATCTGCAAGCATATCTGAGGAAACCCCTAATGCTGCTCCCGTAATAACATTGATCAAACAGAAAGCAATGACTGCTGCAAACGCTCCACCAGCCCGCTCTTTTGCCCAGGATCCGCCGATCGCTGCCGCAAATAAAATGTGAAGATTATTAATAACTGCCCAACCAATTTCAGAAATGATCGTACCAATGGTATTAACAAGCGAAATATCTCCACCAACGATTACAATAAGATTCCCCAAACTGATCATCAGACCAGCTGCAGGCATTACCGCAATAACGGTCATCAATACTTTTCCAAGTTTTTGCAGAAAATCAAAATCAATTGGAATTTTTTTCTTTTTCTTTGGCTCTTGTACCGGTTTTGCCTCCTCTTTTACCGATGTTTTCTTCATCTCCATGATCACTTGTTTTGCTTTCACCTCTCCATAATGAATATCAAGGTCAGACATTTCCAGTCCGCTGCAAATAACAAATGGTGTTGTTGTTTCAATATTATTTTCTTTCAAAAAATTCAAATCTGCCTCAGCAATCAGATCTCCTGCTTTGAGTTTGTCTCCAACTTTTACATGAGACGTAAACCCCTTTCCCTTTAAACCGACTGTTTCAAGACCGAAATGGATAATAATTTCCACCCCATCTGCGGTTTCCATGCCATATGCATGGAGACTGTCCGTAATTGTTGTAATCGTACAATCTGCCGGACTATAGATTTTTCCATCTTCCGGAACAATCGCAATGCCGTCTCCCAGCATTTTTTGTGCAAAAATCTCATCCGGAACGTTTTCGATCGGAATGACTTTTCCTGTTACCGGAGCCAGAAATTTCATTTCTTTCATAATTTTCTCCTTTCTTTTCTTGCAATAATTTGCGCAATTTTTTTGCAGTTATTGTTTTTATTTGCATCATCGTTGCATTTAATATATCATTTGCAAAGAAAGAAATCAATTCTAACTATGTAAAATACATTCTTTTCTCCATTTTTAACAATATTTTTACATGCTTTTTATATATTTTGCACAATTCATGTCATTATTTTTTGCGTAATGTTGCATTAATTTGCGTAATCTCTAATTGACATATAAAAATGAGCTGTTTATAATAAAAAAATAAACAAGATTAAGGAGGGATTCATTATGCCAGTTACCATAAAAGATGTCGCAAAACTCGCAGGCGTATCCGCTTCCACCGTATCAAGAACCTGCTCCGACCATCCTTCTATCAGCAGACAGACAAAAGAAAAAGTTCGAAAAGCAATGCAGGAGCTTGGTTACGAACCAAACAATTCCAATATGACCATGCAGGAAACAAAAACCATTGGGATTGTCCTTCCGGTTTCCATCAGCGACGCTTATGAAAATTCATTTTATTTGGAAATGATGCGTGGAATTACGCTATTTTGTAATAAGAAAAAGTATGCAACAACTTTGATCACGGGTGCAACAAACGAAGAACTGCTGTCCACGATCAAATATATGAACAAAGAAAATCTATTAGATGGCCTTATTTTATTATATTCCAACGAATGGGATCCCATCGTGGATTATCTGTATCAAGAAGGGATTATTTTCGTTCTGATCGGAACTGCAAGAAAATTTACAAATGAAACAATTTATATCGATAATGATAACATTACAGCGGCACGTGAAGCCACCAATTATCTTTTAGAACTTGGCCATAAAAAGATCGGTTATCTCGGAACGGACTCCAACCGCGTTTTTTCCTCCGATCGAAAATCCGGCTATATGCTCGCACTGGCAGAAAAGGGAATTGCTATCCGTCCGGAATACTGTATCGAAATGCTTTCCATCCCAAAAGGTCAAAGTAAAATGCTGCAAAAACTGCTGTCATCTGACGACCGGCCGACTGCCGTGCTTGTCAGCGATGATATTCTTGCCATGGTACTGGAACAGACTGCTGTTATGCTCGGATTAAAGATTCCGGAAGATTTATCTATTGTATCGTTTAATAATTCTTTATTTGCGCGGCTGACCAGCCCGCAGCTAACTTCCATTGATATCAATGCCCAGCAGCTTGGAATCGAAGCTGCCTCTCAGATTATCAACCACATCGAAAATCCGGCTCTACTGGCGACAAAAATTATCGTTCCACATTTCATGGTCGAACGGGAAAGCTGTACAGCGTGTAAATCGTAGTCAATTATCTTCATCTGCATCTGGAATTATTGCCGGAAATCAATTCCGGCCTCCAGATCAGATAATTTTAGAAGGCCTCCTCTAACACAAGCCTCAGTCCTTCCTCATCATTCGTCCGTCCGATGATATCTGCAGCTTTCTTCACCGCATCATCAGCATTGCCCATAGCAACCCCTAAACCGGCATATGACAACATATCAATATCATTATAGCTGTCACCAAACGCAATGATTTCGTCCTTACATATTTTAAAATATCCTTCCAGTTTCTGAATCGCATCGGATTTTGATGCTTCCATCGACATAATCTCGAGATAGGTATCTTTTGATCGATAAATCCTGATATTCGGAAACTGTCCGATCCAAACCTTTTCCAATCTTTTGATCTGATCTGCATTACCCATGCAGAGAATTTTATGTACATCTTCATAGAGACCCTCATCACGAAACAAACGTTGTTCTGCAGCGATACCAGTTATTTTCATTTCATCAACGATCCAATGATCCATCAGATCTTCTACATACCAATGATCATTTGAATAAACGTTTAAACTAATATTCCATCCTCCGTCTTTTATCGTCCGAAGAATTCTCCTGACAAGATCAGATTGAAGAAACGCGCTGTAAATCGGCTGTTTTTTCTCATCTACAACGAGTGCACCGCTATAACATATCATCGGACTTTTCGAGCCAAGCTCATCCCTGATTTTTTCCATTCCTTTTGGCATTCTCGCTGAAACAAGAATAAATGGAACTCCCTGCTCACGTAGCTTTCTGATTTTCTGTTTTGTTTGATCCGGTATTTTATGCGAAGTATTCAACAGCGTTCCATCAATGTCACTAAAAACTGCTTTATATTTTCCTTTTTGAATACATGCATTCATCATCCATCCTCCCAAATATTCCCTTCGTTTTATTATTTCTCTTCTACAAACGATTATATGCTGATTCAAAAGTGTTTTCAAATATTTTTAAGTATTTTCAGACAAAAAAGTGCTGCCGCACGAATTATTTTAGTGCAGCAGCCCCTTTCTTCACTTAATACTTTTTAATACTTCTTTTTCTACGCTTTCAACATCCCGATCTAATACGACCGCAAGTTCTCCAAAAAAAACCTTTTTCGTATTTCTAAAAATCCGATCATCAAGCTCTGTCTGCCGTTTTCCTTGTTTC
>DVKZ01000074.1 GCA_018715775.1 Candidatus Fimousia stercorigallinarum
TATGATGGTTCCGGATACCCGAATAATCTGAAGGGAGCAGATATCCCGATCGAAGGGCGGATTCTGCATATATGTGACTGCTTTGGAGGATTGATCTCCAATTGTGGTAATATTGAAGAATTTAATCCGGATATTGCAAATCAGGTTATGATCGATGAAGTGAAAAACTTTGATATGAGGGTTTATCTTACATTACAGGATCTTGTTTTAGGAAATGGCATAGAAAGCTTTTTTCATGATCTTGGAATGCTATAACGATTTTATAGAAAGAGAGATTATTTATGAGCAAAAAAAATATTATTACACCCCGTACATTATCGGGATTTATGGAATTGCCGCCACAGGAGCAGGTGCTGTTTGAGAGGATCAAACGAACATTAGAAACGACCTATCAAATGTACGGTTTTTTCCCGATCGATACGCCGGTATTGGAATACAGTGAGATTTTACTGGCAAAACAGGCAGGTGAAACGGAAAAACAAGTATACCGTTTTAAAAAAGGAGACAAAGATATCGCAATGCGGTTTGATCTGACGGTTCCTCTTGCAAAATATGCGGCTAAAAATTATTCCGCGTTGACGTTTCCATTCAAGCGCTATGCAATCGGTAAGGTATATCGCGGCGAGCGCGCGCAAAAAGGTCGTTTTCGTGAATTTTATCAAGCTGACATCGATATTATCGGCGATGGCTCTTTGAGCATTGTCAATGATGCGGAAATTCCGAGCATTATTTATACGATCTTTACCGATCTTGGTTTGTCAAACTTTACGATCCGCCTTAATAACCGTAAAGTACTGAATGGTTTGTTCGAAATGAACGGGCTCAGCGAAAATGCAACGGATATTATGCGTATCATTGATAAGATTGACAAGATTGGGGTAGAAGAAACAAAATCCGAGCTGATCGGATCCGGTATGGAAGAAAATACTGCGGATACCCTGTTGGAATTAATGACATATAAGGATACAAATGAAAATATTCTCGCAAAACTGGAAACTTATACGGGTTCGAATGAAACGTTCGATCTCGGCTGCCAGGAATTAAAGGATGTCGTTTATTATATCGGCAAATTTGGTGTTCCGGAAAGCAATTACCGGATCGATTTATCCATTGCACGTGGGCTGGATTATTATACAGGAACAGTGTACGAGACATTTGTTGATGATCATCCGGAGATTGGCAGTGTCTGCAGCGGTGGAAGATATGATAATCTTGCAGAATATTATACGAAGAAAAATCTGCCGGGGGTTGGTATGTCCATCGGGCTTACGAGATTTTTCTATGTATTAAATGAATATCAGTATTTAAATACGAAATTAAATGCTCCTGCAGATGTTTTGATCATTCCAATGACCGATGATATGTCTTCTGCGGTAAGTATTTCGGCCAGACTTCGTAAGGAAGGTCTGCGGACACAGATTTATATGGAGAAGAAAAAATTCAAGGCAAAGATTTCTTATGCGAACAAATTATCAATCCCATATGCAATGTTTCTTGGAGAAGATGAAATCCGAGATGACAAAGTGACGGTAAAAAATATGTATACCGGTGACCAGGTAACCGTATCTCTTGATGAAGCAATCACAGTGATGCAAGAATCTCTGGCAGGATTAGAAGCAGAGGCGATTATTACAAAAGAATAAGCGCTATGCCTGATCTTAAGTTTTGTATAATCATAAAAAATAAAAAGGAAGGAGACATCATCCATTCGGATGATGTCTCCTTCCTTTTTATTCAGTGAATCATTTTATTCTGCAATATACATTTTTTCGATTTCTGCAACGTACATGTAATGATAATCCTTATTTGGATAATTTGCAGCATCGAGCGTCGGGTCAATAAATCCTTCCGGATTCATTTCCTGCACATAAAGTTTTTTACAGACCAGAACCATGTTCGCTTCTTTAAAATAAGGAACACCGTCAATCTCAGCCGGAGTAAGATCTGTTTTGTCAATCTTATCCGGATCGTCATTGCCGGAATGTCTTCCTACATAAGTCATATCCTTTCGACAGCTTTCATCATAGAAAGACAGGCTGAAACGGTCTGTTGCATCAATAAATTTCCTTGTACATCTTTGCGGACGAAGAACGGTTACGGCAACATTTTTATTCCACATTACACCCATTCCACCCCAGGAAGCAGTCATCGTATTGATGCGGTCACCATTCTTGGCAGTGACTAACATCCAGTCTTTACCGATCAGCTGAAATGGATTATTCTTTAATTCTTCCGGTTTTATTTCTGTTAATTGAGCCATGATTCATACCTCCATTTTAAAATTTCAAGTTAATTATAGTATAAAAAAATAAAAATGTACAGAAATTCGGACTATACTTTTTTCGCTTCTTTGTTTATAATGTTAGAAGTATTATTATATCGCATAGAGAGATACCAGAGATGGTTTCTTTATGATAGAAACAGGAGGATAAAGCATATGGCAGAATCTATGGCAGGCCTGAAACGTTCTCACCGCTGTACGGAAGTTTCGGATCAGATGATCGGTGAGAAAATAACTGTTATGGGCTGGGTTCAAAAAAGGCGTAATCTCGGCAGTCTGATCTTTGTCGACTTGCGTGACCGCTCCGGTCTTCTTCAGATTATTTTTGATGAAGAAACGATTGGTGCGGAAGGCTTTGAAAAAGCCGGTAAATTAAGAAATGAATTTGTGATCGCAGTTGTCGGTACGGTGGAAGCCAGAAGCGGCGCTGTGAATAAAAATCTGAAAACAGGAAACATTGAGATCAAGGCAGAAGAACTGCGAATCTTATCAGAAGCGGAAACACCTCCGATCCCGATCGATGACAATGTATCGGTCAAAGATGATGTGCGCTTAAAATACCGTTATCTGGACTTAAGAAGACCACATATTCAGAAAAACCTGATCACACGAAGCAAAGTTGCAATGATAACCCGTAATTTCCTTTGTGATGAAGGATTTTTAGAAATTGAAACTCCGATGTTGACAAAATCTACACCGGAGGGTGCACGTGATTATCTTGTACCGAGCCGTGTACATCCGGGCGAATTTTACGCATTACCGCAGTCACCGCAGTTATTTAAACAGTTATTAATGTGTTCCGGTTATGACCGGTATTTCCAGATTGTAAAATGTTTTCGCGATGAAGATCTTCGGGCGGACAGACAGCCGGAATTTACCCAGATTGATATGGAATTATCATTTGTGGATGTAGATGACGTCATTGACGTAAACGAAAGATTGCTGGCGAAGATCTTTAAAGAAATACTGGATGTGGAGATTGAACTGCCGATCCAGAGAATGACATGGCAGGAAGCGATGGATCGCTTTGGTTCCGATAAGCCGGATCTGCGTTTTGGTATGGAATTGATTGATGTGACAGAAGTTGTCCGAGGCTGTGAGTTTGGTGTCTTCCAGAATGCGATTGAAGCAGGAGGGACTGTCCGCGGGCTGAATGTATCCGGACAGGGCGACCTTGGAAGAAAGAAAATCGATGCTCTTGTTAAATTTGCAAAAGATTTTGGTGCAAAAGGGCTTGCTTATATTCAATTAAAATCCGATGGCTCTATGAAATCGTCCTTTGCAAAATTTATGAAAGAAGAAGAAATGACAGCATTGATCGAAGCAATGGGCGGAAAATCCGGAGACTTGCTTCTTTTTGCTGCGGATCAAAATAAAGTAGTGTGGGATGTGCTCGGCAATCTCCGTGTGGAAATCGCTAAAAACTACGACATGATCCCAGAAGGACAGTTTAAATTTGTCTGGGTAACCGAATTTCCATTATTGGAATGGAACGAAGAAGAAAATCGTTACACGGCAATGCATCATCCATTTACTATGCCGATGGAAGAAGATCTGCAGTATATTGATTCAGATCCCGGAAGAGTTCGTGCAAAAGCCTATGATATCGTATTAAACGGTACTGAGCTTGGCGGCGGTTCTGTCCGTATTTTCCAGAATGACATCCAGGAGAAGATGTTTGAATGCCTTGGATTTACAAAAGAAGAAGCACATGAAAGGTTTGGATTTTTATTAGATGCTTTCAAATACGGCGTTCCTCCGCATGCAGGGCTTGCATATGGACTGGACCGTCTGGTAATGTGGATCACCGGTGAGGAAAGCATCCGAGATGTGATCGCGTTCCCGAAAGTAAAAGATGCATCCTGCCTGATGACGGAGGCTCCTTCTCCGGTCGATCAGTTACAGCTGGATGAATTACAAATTCAGATAAAAGAGAAAACGGAGGAATGATCCTATGGAAAAGATGTTGGTAAATGGAATTCAGTCGAACTCAAAAACTGCGCAGATTTCTGTTATGAAATTAAAAGATGAACCGGGTGTGGCAGCAAAACTCTTTGGAGCAATTGCAAAAGAAGGTTTAAATGTAGAACTGATCTTACAGTCCATCGGTGGTAACGGTACAAAAGATATTTCTTTTGTCGTTTTGGATGAAGATGCTGATGCAGTTGTTGAGGTTTTAAAAAAGACATTTTCCAAAGATGATTACAACGAAATTAAAGTAGACAAAAATATGGGAATTGTTTCTATCAGAGGTGCCGGCATGATGTCAAATCCTGGTGCTGCGTCTATGATGTTTGAAACATTATACAGCTGTGGCATTAATATTGAAATGATTTATACTTCTGAAATCAAAATTACGGTTTCTATCCGCAGAAATAAAGTTGATCTTGCGGTAAAAGCGTTAAAAGAACGATTTTCAGGATTAGATTAATATACTTACGAGGAGGAAGGAAATGTTAAATTTTGACAAAGTTGCTGTTCAGGATCCGGAAGTTATGGCTGCTATGGATGCGGAACTCGGAAGACAGCGCAACAATCTGGAATTGATCGCTTCTGAAAACCTGGTATCAGAAGCAGTAATGCAGGCAATGGGAAGTCATCTGACAAATAAATACGCAGAAGGCTATCCTGGAAAACGTTATTATGGCGGATGTGAACATGTTGACGTCATTGAAAATCTCGCAAGAGAACGTGCAAAAGAACTGTTTGGGTGTGAATATGTAAATGTTCAGCCGCACTCCGGTGCACAGGCAAATATGGCAGTATTTTTTGCTGTTATGAATGTCGGTGATACTTTTATGGGTATGAATCTTGATCATGGCGGACATTTGACACATGGAAGTCCGGTAAATATGTCCGGAAAAAATTATAATGTCGTTCCTTATGGCGTAAATGCAGACGGCTTTATTGATTATGATGAAGTAGAAAAAATTGCGATGGAATGTAAACCGAAACTGATCGTTGCCGGTGCATCTGCTTATGCAAGAGCCATCGATTTTAAGCGTTTCCGCGAAATTGCGGACAAAGTAGGCGCAGTATTGATGGTTGATATGGCACATATCGCCGGACTTGTAGCTGCCGGTGTTCATGAAAGCCCGATCCCATATGCAGACGTTGTGACGACTACGACGCATAAAACACTTCGTGGACCTCGCGGCGGAATGATCATGTGCAGTGAAGAAGTAAATCAAAAATACAACTTTAACAAAGCAATCTTCCCGGGAATCCAGGGAGGTCCATTGATGCATGTGATCGCAGCAAAAGCGGTATGTTTCAAAGAAGCATTAAGTGATGATTTTAAAGCATACCAGAGACAGGTTGTGAAAAATGCGGCAGCATTGGCAAAAGCTTTGCAGGATAATGGATTTGATATCGTATCCGGAGGTACAGATAACCATTTAATGCTGCTTGATCTGCGAAAACTCGATAAAACAGGAAAAGATATGGAAAAATTGCTTGATTCTGTCCATATCACATGTAATAAGAATACAGTACCAAATGATCCGAAATCTCCATTTGTGACATCCGGACTTCGTCTTGGTACTCCAGCGGTAACAACCCGCGGATTAAAAGAAGATGACATGAAGATCATTGCAGACGCGATAAAAGCTGCGATCTTAGATGAAGACCCTGCAACAGCAGAAGCGTTGGTAAAAGGTTTAACAAAAAAATATCCATTGTATGAATAACAATTGAATAAAGAAAAAATGAAAAGGGAGAAAGTAATGAAAGAGAGAGAGAATTTTGGTTCGCGCCTGGGATTTATCCTGGTATCTGCGGGGTGTGCGATTGGGCTTGGTAATGTCTGGAAATTTCCGTATATTTGCGGACAGTATGGTGGCGCCGCATTTATCTTGATCTATCTGGTATTCCTTGCAATCCTGGGCTTGCCGATCATCATATGCGAATTTGCAGTCGGACGAGGCAGTAAAACAAGTATTGCAAAATCCTTTGATATTTTGGAACCCATCGGGCAGAAATGGCATCATTTTAAGTGGATTGGCGTGATTGGATGTTATTTATTAATGATGTTCTATACGATGGTCTGTGGCTGGATGATGTATTATGCTTATCTGATGATAACCGGACAGATGGTGGGATTGAGTGCCGATGGAGTTGTTTCTGTATTTAATCATATGCTGGCATCACCGGGAACGATGATTTTCTGGATGGTCCTTGCAACTTTATTATCATTCGGATGCGTAGCGTTAGGTTTAAAGAACGGTGTAGAAAAGATCACAAAAGTTATGATGATATTGCTGCTCTTAATGATGATCGTGCTTGCGATCAATTCCATCCGTTTAAACAATGCATCTGCGGGATTGCGGTTTTATCTTATTCCGAATCTTGATACGATCCGTCAAAACGGAATCGGAACAGCTGTATTTGCGGCCATGACACATGCGTTTTTTACACTGAGCGTCGGAATCGGTGCGATGAGCATTTTCGGAAGCTATCTGGATGATAAACGGAAACTGACCGGTGAAGCGATCAGCATTGTTTTAGTCGATACTTTTGTCGCTTTAACGGCTGGCCTGATCATCATTCCGGCATGTTTTGCCTATAATGTACAGCCGGATTCTGGCCCTTCCCTGTTATTCATTACCCTCCCAAATATCTTTAATCATATGACGGCAGGCTGGATCTGGGGAACTTTGTTCTTTATCTTTATGACATTTGCAGCGATGTCTACGGTAATTGCAGTATTTGAAGCTATTGTTGCAGCAAATATGGAACTGACCGGTTGGGATCGTTTAAAATCTGTAAAAGTAAACATCGTTGCCCTGATCTTATTATCGCTTCCGGCAATTTTAGGATTTAATCTTTGGAGTGGATTTGTTCCACTTGGTGAAGGAACAGGGATCATGGATCTGGAAGACTTTTTGGTATCTTACAATCTACTTCCTCTGGGAAGTCTTGTCTTTGTTCTGTTTTGTACGAGAAAAAACGGATGGGGATTCCAGAACTTTATTGCGGAAAGCAATAAAGGGGAGGGGATTAATTTCCCGAAAGCGGTACAGACTTATATGACTTATGGTCTTCCGCTTATTATTGTGATCGTATATTTAAAGGGATATTACGATATGTTCGTTGGAATGGGAACAAAAGTGTTAGCATTCTGGATGTGTGTTGCATTTATATTCCTTGGATTTATTTTCTATTCTTCCAAAGATCATAAAAAATAATTCATTATGATTACGGGGATATCGCAAAATCATCTGATGAGATGATGAGCGGTATCCTCGTTTTTTATCTTTTTATGTAAAATCCATTTGCTGGATAAATTCATTTCGAAATACAGGATCATCTGCTAATTCGATATAAGCACATTGTGTTGTAATGTTTTTTGAATTGTCAAATTCGTTCGGATGAAGGAGCAGGCGGATAGCCCCGGCAAGAGAACTGTTTCCGATGCAGGTGATCCGGTCCGTCAATTCATATGGGATCATACCAATTTTCGCGGCATTTTCTGCATTCAGACTTTTCCCAAATCCTCCGGCAATATACAATCCGTCAATTTCATACAACGATTTTTTTGCCCTTTGCAGCAACACTCGGATGCCGGCGGCAATCGCAGCTTTTGCAACTTGAATATTTCGAATATCTTCCTGACTTAAGTATAGTTCCGGCTGATGGCTTAAATAAAAGAGACCGTTTCCGTTTTTATCATCTTCCAGAAACCGATATCCCAATGAATGTTTCAGACGAGAGAACGTAAGATGCGATAACCGTTTTTTTGTTTCAGAAAATGAAAGCAGATGCCCGTTTTTTTCTAAAATACCGATATCTAATAAGACAGCCGTCAGATCAACAAGTCCGGAACCGCAGATGCCGACCGGAATCGTATTCCCAATTACCTGCAACTGAAATTTACATTGCGTTTCTATCCAGTTTACATGATTGATGGCGCCCGGATTCCCGGTCATGCCACATTGGATCTGCGCGCCTTCAAATGCCGGCCCTGATGCAGTGGAACAGGTAATAAATCCATCTTTTCCTCCAATAGCCATTTCTCCGTTTGTTCCGATATCAAGGAATAAATACGTTCCCTCTTTTTCTGGTAATTCGGAGGAGAGCAGGCCCGCAGTAATATCACCTCCGATAAAGGCAGAAATACACGGGAAAAAATGTACGTCTATATTTTCAAATATCGGAAAAACGAAGCTGTCTTCATCCCGGAATAACGTATTCGGAATATATGGCGCAGCAGCAAGGGGAGAAGGATCGACCTTTGCGAAAATATGCTGCATGATCGTATTGCCAGCAATAACGATGTTTTTTATCCGTGTGGAGGAAATTCCTGCTTTTTTGCACTGCTGATCCATCATATCTAAGATCTGTCTCTGGATCAGATCAGATAAAAGGGACAGTCCATTCGAATGATCCTGAATGTATTTTAAACGCGAAATTACATCCGAACCATAAGAAATCTGAGAATTCCACTCTTTTCTGACATCTAAGACCTGACCGGTATCCAGAGAAACAAGGGCAGAGATGACAGTTGTCGTTCCGAGATCGACGGCAATCCCATAGTTCCAGTCACAGGCTGATGAAGCCGATGTTTGCGTACCGGAACCGGCTTCCTGATCTGGGATCAGAGAAGATGAGAGAAGTTCTACGATACAATCCTGTTCCAAAATAGTTTGGCATGCGGAAACCGTGGAAGATTTTCCTGAAATTGTCATTGTAACTTTGCATTTACCACAAGTTCCGTTTCCAGCACATGGTGCCTGGATAGGTATGCGGTTTTGTTGTAAAAAAAGTAAAAGATTTGTTCCGTTTTTACAGGAAAAAGTCTGCTGTTTCTGATTATAAATGATGGTTATATCTGGCATATTGTTTGCCCCTTTTCATTAATTTCATATTGATTTACTATGAATTGACTATAGCGGGAAACAAAGCAGCTGTCAAGCAAAAAAGCTGCCGGGTCGGCAGCTTTTGCTTGAAACAAGTTATACATTTTTTTGAAAGTGGATATAAAGATTTTTTACATTCCGAAACTGAATAAGTAAGCAATGATAACGGTGATCGGACCGGTAATCAGTCGAGAGAAAAGGATTGCCGGAACACCGATATTCGTCGTTGCGTCTTCAGCTTCTGCAAGTGTTAATGCTACAGGAAGAAAGTCACATCCGACCTGAGCATTAATTGCGAACAAGGCTGGTAATGCATACTGGGTAGGAATCGTTCCTTTTCCGATTTCGTTACCAAGCAATACACCGATAATCTGGGCGATTACAGCACCAGGGCCAAGTACCGGTGATAAGAATGGTAAACTACAGATGATGGACAGAACTAATAATCCAGGTAAGCTTCCTGCCAACGGTTTGATTACATTTGCAAGAATATTACCAATACCTGTATAGTTAATAATACCAACGATCACACTAATGAACATCATGAATGGAATGATGTTACGAATAATAATGTCTAAAGAATCGCGTGCAGCCTGGTAGAATGTATTAACAACTCCCCCAACAGCTTTACCCATTCCAGCAATCAGTCCAACGAAACCACCTTGCTTTTCTTCCTGTGCAGCTTCTTTGGCAACTTTCGAACCTTCAGCTGCAAATTTGGCAGATGCAGATGGTTCAGATGCGAGAATAGCTGATTCAACGTCGGCTTCAACTGCAGCGGTAATCGCTTCATCACCTTCGATCAGCTGGATCTCTTCTACAAGAACGCCGGAACAGAAATTTTCTTCATTAATGAATTTTGCCAGTGGACCGGACGGACCGATCGGAATAACATCAATCGTTTTTACACCGTATTTTGGATATACGCCGCAACGAGCCGTTCCTCCGCAGTCAACAACTGCTACGATCATATTTTCCGGTTCTACTTTATTCTTAAATCCATCAACAGCGGGTACGCCAAGTAATTCTGCGATTCTTTCAGCAATCGGATGAATACCGCCACCAGTGATAGATGCTACAACTGTCTGTGTTTCTGTTTCTGTAAGAGTGAATGGGCCACCCCATCCGTTAGGGCCATGAACAACTTTAACAACTGGTTTCATATGTATTCCTCCTCCTTATTTCGCTTTCTTTTCTCTTCCTAACATAACGTTAGTAACAACTTCAGTAACGCAGCCACGTACAAAACAGCAGATAATACCTACAATTAAGTAACGAATAGCTAAAGGAGTGGTAGAAATACCTAATGTTGTAAAGCCTGTTGCGATTCCCATCCAGACGAACAATTCACCTGGATTACCATGTGGGAACAGACCGGTGATCGGATGAGCCATTGTAAAGATTGCATCAACTGTAGCAGGCTTTAAATCTTCTTCGACAAAACGTCCCATTGTGTAACACATCGGGTTTGTAAAGAAGAATAAAGCAACAACAGGGATAATGGTATAACGTGCAATTCGAAAACGAGTTAATTTCTGAGCGGCAGCATTTACCTTTTCTTCCCCGACTAATGCAATGATGGCATTGATCATCGTTAATAAAATGAGTACATTTGGTAAAATACTTGTGATCAAACTGACAAGATTTTCCCCACCTGCACTAACAATTCCAGTAAAACCCTCGGCAAGACTAACTAAAAAATCCATATAAATCCTCCTTCATTTCATAGGTGTTATGCACAGGCTGTTAAATGCCAGCCGGTGCCTGTTCGCGCAATAATTGAAGTTGTTCGCGTGCAGCTGCCAACGCCCTCTTTTCATTTTTCTTTTTAAAACCGCTTTCAATCTCATCCAGCGATTTTCCAATATACTGTTCTTTACGTTTTGGGGAAGCAAACACCGTATAGCCGTCCATGCCATAATAGTCCATGACAATATCATCATCATTTACAACAAGAATAATGAAATATCCTCTGGCGATCAGAAGAAATCTTGTTCTTCCCGTACCGGTTACCATCCTATATCCTGATGCTTTATGTTGGGCCTTTACATCATTGATCACTTTATAGGAACGTTTGATCTGCATATAAGCTAATACACTTTGCAAAACATAAATGAAAAATACCAGAATCAATACTTGGGTTATCATGAAAATTTACCTCAATCTAAAATAATGCGCTTGTTAAAATGTTACAAAAAAATCTAGATTTGTTTTGTTGTATTTATAATATATAATCAAAA
>DVKZ01000075.1 GCA_018715775.1 Candidatus Fimousia stercorigallinarum
TTCTGTCAAATTGCGTCAAACCATTTGAAAAGGAAAAACCCCGGAAACCGCGTAGTTCCGGGGTTTTTGACCACTTTTGATAAAGTTTAGCGCTTGCTGAACTGCGGAGCACGACGGGCGGCCTTGAGGCCTGGTTTCTTACGTTCTTTCATACGTGGGTCACGTGTTAAGTAACCAGCTTTCTTTAATGTAGCACGGAATGCGTCAGAATCTACCTGTAATAAAGCTCTGGAGATACCATGTCTGATTGCTCCTGCCTGTCCTGTAAATCCGCCACCTTTCACGTTAACTAAAACGTCAAATTTATCTACATTGTCAGTAGCAACTAATGGCTGACGTACTACTACTTTTAATGTTTCTAATCCAAAATAATCATCGATATCTCTTTTATTGATTGTGATTTTTCCTGTTCCAGGTACTAAATATACTCTTGCAACACTGTTTTTTCTTCTACCAGTTCCGTAAAATTTTGTTGTAGCCACTGTAATGTCCTCCTTTTATTAGTATTTGATTTCCAATTCTTTTGGCTGCTGAGCCTGCTGTTTGTGTTCCGGACCAGCGTAAACGTGAAGTTTCTTGATCATAGATCTTCCTAAAGGACCTTTTGGAAGCATACCTTTTACTGCAAGGTAGATAACATCTTCTGGTTTTTTTGCCATTTTTTCTTTTAATGTTGTTTCTTTCATGCCGCCAACGTAACCAGAGTGATTGTAGTAAATCTTCTGATCCATTTTCTTACCTGTTACTTTGATCTTGTCTGCATTGATAACAACAACATAATCACCTGTATCGATGTGTGGTGTATAAATTGGTTTATTTTTGCCTCTTAAAATTTTTGCAATTTCAGAAGCTAAACGTCCTAATGTATGTCCTGTAGCGTCAACTACATACCATTCTCTGTTAATTGTTGATGGGCTAGCCATATAACTTTTCATGGTTATTCCTCCTTAAATTGTAAATCAAATCATCCTATTATTATCAGTATTCGTATTCCATCCGGACATTCTCCATTCAATCTCCGTTGAATACATGGATCTGCACCCATTTTTCTATAGAAAATATTCAGGTCGGGGCTGTGACCGAATATCTTTTTTGACATGTTGTCACATTGAAATATTATATAACACTGCTCCGCGTGTGTCAACTGATTTTCAACAAAAATATATGGATTTTTCCAAGCGGGATCTCTCTCAAAAATCCCCATCCGATCTGCCCGGCATCATACTCTTTTCGGACAGATATTCAATGCCGATCAGCGTTAATCCTTTTGCCGGAACTTTCGGTCCGGCCTTTGTCCGATCCTTTGCATCCAAGATTTCCTGTACATATTCCGGCGGATAAACACCAAGTCCGACTTTGATCAGAGTACCGACGATAATACGCACCATATTGTATAAAAAGCCATTGCCACATATACGGATTTTAACCATATTTCCTTCTTTCGAAACATTTAGATCATAGATTTGTCTTACAGTTGTCAACTGCTGTCCCCTGGAAGAACAGAAGCTTTTAAAATCATGCTCTCCCGTCAAAATGCGAGCTGCCTTCTGCATTGCTTCCAGACGAAGAGGCAGAAATACAAAATGGCTGTATCGGCTGCACAACGGATTTTCAAACTTGGCATTATAGATTAGATATTCATATGTTTTTCTTGTATCGCAATATCGCGGATGGAAATCATCGGCAACCTGACACGAAGACTGAATGACGATATCCTTTGGGAGACGCTGATTCAGCGCATAGCTTAATTTATCTCCGGGAATCCGGGTCTGCGAGTCAAAGACCGCTACATTTCCCAGCGCGTGAACACCGGAGTCCGTTCGACTTGCGCCAATCACTTTAATCTCTTCCCGTAAAAGTTCGCTTAATTTCTGATTGATCACTTCTTCTACCGTAATCCCATTCGGCTGTATCTGCCAGCCGCAATAATGCGTGCCATCATAGGCAATCTCTAATTTAAAGCGCTTCATAAAAACTCCTTACATGTTAAACCGAATCATAATCATTAATGCCAGATACAAATATACAACTATATAACTGATATAATCCCGCTTTTCATATACAAGCGGCTTCATCTTCGTTCTTCCTTCTCCTCCCCGATAACAGCGGGATTCCATCGCCATTGCGAGATCATTGGCTCTGCGCACAGAAGACAGGAATAGCGGTACTAATATCGGTACAAGGCTCTTCATTTTATTCAGCAGATTTCCCTGATCATATTCTGCTCCACGGGCCATCTGCGCTTTCATAATCTTATCAAGTTCTTCTGTCAGGATCGGAATAAAGCGCAAAGCGATCGACATCATCATAGCAATCTCATGTACCGGCACCCGAATCCTTTTCAAGGGGCTTAACAGCTTTTCCATTCCGTCAGTTAACTGATTCGGCGTTGTCGTTAACGTCATCAGTGAGGATCCTAAAATCAGAAATACCAGCCGGACCGCCATTAGAACCGCCGTCTGAAGTCCTTCCCTCGATATATCCGCAAATCCAAAATCAAGAATCACCGTTCCCGGTATAAAGAACATATTGATCACCACTGAGAAGACCAAGATTGCAAAAACTGCCTTTAATCCGCGGACCATAAAAGAAAAGGGTACCGTTGATATCTTAATCACCAGCCCCAGTAAAAGAACCGCAGCGATGTAGGCTGCCAGCGATCTTCCGATAAATAAAGAAATAATAAAGAGGATTGTTCCCATGATCTTCGTACGCGGATCTAATTTATGAATAATAGAATCCGCTCTATAATATTGTCCTATCGTAATTTCTCTCAACATGATTTATGATCCCTCTTCCATTTCGTTAAAATTGCTTCTTTCGCTTCCTGCAGCGTGATTGCGGAAATTTCCGGATTTTCACCAAAATATCCCGCTTTCTTCAGATCGTCAGTTATCGCAGCATAAAATGGTATCGTAAGCCCCATTTTTTCCAGTTCCTCCCGGTGTTCAAATACTTCTTCCGGTGTGCCATCAAACTCCAGGTGTCCCTTATCCATAACAAGAATCCGTCCTACGTAGTCTGCGATCTCCTCCATCGAATGTGTTACTAAAATAATCGTAATTCCTTCCTCTTCGTGAAGTTTTTTCAACAGATTTAAAATCTTATCACGACCAAGGGGATCTAAACCGGCTGTCGGTTCATCCAGGATCAAATATTCCGGCTTCATCGCAATAATTCCTGCAATTGCGACTCTTCGTTTTTGTCCTCCCGACAATTCAAACGGTGACTTTTCATGATATTTTTCATCCATTCCGACAAGTTCAAGCGCTTCTTTTGCTCTCGTTTGAATTTCATCTTCTGGAAGATCAAGGTTTTTCGGCCCAAAGCAAACGTCATCAAACACCGTAACTTCAAATAGCTGATGTTCCGGATATTGAAACGACAGTCCAACTTTTCCACGCAGTTCTTTGAGCGAATATCCTGGTTCATGAATATCTCTCCCATCAAAAAGAACGTTCCCTTCCGTCGGTTTGATCAACCCATTAAAATGCTGGATCAAGGTAGATTTTCCGGATCCCGTATGCCCTGCGATCCCGATAAATTCTTCTTTTCCAATTTCCAGACTGACGTGATTTAATGCCGGACGCCTTTTCGAATCTTTATACTGATAACTGACATTTTCTAATTTAATCGACATAATGCTTCCACCAATTCCTCTTTTGTCATAATTGACTCCGGAAGTGGAATTCCCTCTTTCCGAAGCTCATAAGCTAACTCTGTTGCATGCGGTACCTCTAAGCGGTATTTTTTAATCTGTTCAACATCGCTGAACACTTCTTTTGGGGTTCCGCTCATAACCACCTTACCGTGATCCATTACAAACAATTTATCTGCCTCAACGACTTCATCCATTTTGTGCGTGATCAAAATGATCGTAATCCCTTTTTCCCGATTCAGCTGATGAATCGTCCGAATGACGTCTTCCCTGCCCTTTGGATCGAGCATTGCCGTCGGCTCATCCAGAATAATACATTCCGGTTCCATTGCAAGGATACCGGCGATTGCAACCCTTTGCTTCTGTCCACCGGATAAACGCCCCGGTGAAGACAGACGAAAAGCTTCCATGCCGACTGCTTCCAGGCTTTGTGCAACTCTGCGCCAGATATCTTCCGTCGGTACACCGATATTTTCCGGTCCAAATGCAACATCTTCTTCTACAATATTCCCGATGATCTGGTTATCCGGATTTTGCAGTACAATCCCGGCAGTCTGTCTGATCTGCCAGATTTCATCTTCATCCGCAGTATTCATGCCCTTTACGTAGACTGCACCCTCTGCCGGCTGCAGCAACCCGTTTATGTGCTTGGCAAGGGATGATTTTCCGGAACCGTTATGCCCTAAGATCGCAATAAACTGTCCCTGCTCTACATCCATATTAACGCCGGCAATGGCTTCAATTGTTTCTACTATATTATTATCGTCATCTCTTGTAAAATAACGATAGATCAAATCTTTTATGTGAACCATTTTCATCGATCATATTACCTCATATCTAAAACTTATTGTTTCTCAAGTATTCAGTATAACACAAAATCCCCGAAAAAATGGATATTTTTTCGGGGAATCGTTTATCTATATTCGCTTACACATCCGTGGATTATACTAATTCTAACAGAACTGTCATTGCAGCGTCACCTTTACGCTGAGCAATTTTAACGATTCTTGTATAACCACCGTTACGTCCTTCATATTTTGGACCGTATTCGTCAAACAATTTTGCTGTTAAATCAACTTTTTTTGTATTTGCTTTTCTTCCAGCTGCTTCTTCCGGTACTTCTGTTACAGGATATAATACCTTTAACATCTGACGGCGTGCATGTAAACGAGAAGGTTTATCTTTTTTAATTTCCTTCTGAACAGTTTCGTATACAGTAACTTTCTTACCATCTACAACTTCTTTTACTCTCTTGCCATCTTTATCTTTTTTTGCAACTTTTGCATCAACCGTAACGGTTTCATAATTGTCTTTTTCTCTTACAGCTAAAGCAATTAATCCTTCTGCGATCTTACGAACTTCTTTTGCTCTTGCTTCTGTAGTAACGATCTTACCATTGTAGATCAGGCTTGTAACCTGTCCGCGTAATAATGCTTTTCTCTGATCAGATTTTCTTCCTAACTTTCTGTATTTTGCCATTGTGATTGACCTCCTGTTGTTTTTTCGCCATGCCTACTTCATCCTTCAGCTTAAGCGGGTCTATTGTTATTTTTATTCTTCACTTGAATTAAGGGATAATCCTAATTCTTTCAATTTTGCTAAAACTTCTTCTAATGACTTGCGTCCTAAGTTACGGACTTTCATCATATCTTCCGGAGTTTTATTGGTTAATTCTTCAACTGTATTGATTCCGGCTCTCTTTAAGCAGTTATAGGAACGAACAGACAGTTCTAATTCGTCAATGTTCATTTCCAGTACTTTTTCTTTTTCATCGTCTTCTTTTTCAACCATAACTTCTGCTGCTTTTGCATTTTCAGAAAGGTCTACAAAAAGATTCAAATGTTCACAAAGTACTTTTGCCGCAAGGCTGACTGCCTCATCTGGAGATAATGTACCATTCGAGAAAACATCTAAAGTTAATTTATCATAATCTGTGATCTGTCCTAAACGTGTATTTTCAACTGTCAAGTTCACACGTTCAACCGGAGTGTAGATCGCATCAACAGCGATTTCATCAATCGATGCATCTTCGCGCTTTCCTTTATCTGCACCGACATATCCACGACCGTTTGTAATGGTTAATTCCATATCCAGTCTGCTGTCCATACCGCCGCTTAATGTAGCGATTACTAAATCCGGATTTAAGATCTCAATATCACTATCTACGTTAATGTCCCCTGCAGTTACGACACCTTCACCAGTGAATTCAATATATGCTGTTTTCGGCTCATTCGAAGAGCTGTTATTCTTAATAGCTAACTCTTTGATGTTCATGATAATTTCAGTAACATCTTCTTTTACGCCTGGAATTGAACTAAACTCATGTAAAACCCCTTTGATCTTAACAGCGCTGACTGCAGATCCAGGTAAGGAAGACAGCATAATTCTTCTTAAAGAATTACCTAATGTTGTTCCATAACCTCTTTCCAGCGGTTCTACAACAAAACGTCCATAACGATTATCTTCTGAAATTTCAACAATCTCAATTCTCGGTTTTTCAAATTCAAACATTCCCGGCCCTCCTTATGGGTTCAGTGTTTTTGAGGGTTTACATGCAGAAAAGCCGGCAGAAGATCCTTCTGCCAACTACTGCGATATTATGCTTTGTAACATTTATTATTTAGAATATAACTCGACGATCAGTGTTTCATTAACCGGAACATCGATTTCATCTCTTGTAGGCAATTCTTTTACAACACCTTTTAAGTTTTCATGGTCAACGTCTAACCATGCAGGAACTAATCTTCCTTCTGTTACTTCTAAGATTTCTTTATATCTCTGAGAAGATTTTGCTTTTTCTTTGATCTCGATCACATCACCAACTTTTACCTGATAAGATGGAATGTTAACTGTTTTACCGTTAACTAATACATGTTTGTGATCTACGATCTGTCTGCATTCTTTTCTTGTTCTTCCAAGACCTAAACGGAATACAACGTTGTCTAATCTTAATTCTAATAATGTCATTAAGTTAGGACCTGTTAATCCGCGCATTCTATCTGCTTTTGCGTAATAGTTTCTGAATGGTTTTTCTAATACGCCATAGATAAATTTTGCTTTCTGTTTTTCGCGAAGCTGTAAAGCATATTCGCTTAATTTTCTATTAGATCTATGAGGATTTCTATTAGATTTTTTATCAATTCCTAAAAATACTGGATCTAAAGCTAAAGATCTGCATCTTTTTAAGACGGGAGTTCTATCTACTGCCATTCTTCTAAACCTCCTGATTAAACTCTTCTACG
>DVKZ01000076.1 GCA_018715775.1 Candidatus Fimousia stercorigallinarum
ATGGCATGAAAAAAGCGGCTTGCCGTTAAAACGTTTTTTTAATACGAGCGGTATGATCTACCGGCAGGAAGGCTTAAAGGATAAGATCCCGCATATGACGGAAGAGGAGCAATATGAGCTGCTTTCTACAAACGGAATGCTCGTAAAGCGTCCGTTGATCATCGGTGAGGATTTTGTTTTGACTGGATTTAAAGAAGCCGAATGGGCGGAAGTCTTATTATGAGCATTGAGGAACAAAAACGGTTGATCCGGAATGAAGTAAAACAAAAGCTGATGCGGCTTCCCATGTCATGGGTGCAGGAAGAAAGCCATACCATTCAGGAAGCGGTCATGGAAAGCAGAGCATACCGTGAAGCTGAAACGATATGCTGTTATGTCAGTTTTGGGAAAGAAGTTCAGACTCTTCTGATTTTGAAAGATGCGTTAAAGTCAGGAAAGCGGGTGGGAGTGCCTTTATGCGTGGCAAAAGGGATAATGGAGATAAGGGAAATTCGAAGCTTTGAGGATTTAGAGCCCGGTGTTTATGGAATCGCAGAGCCAAAAAAAACCACCCGGATAATAGAAAAAAAAGAGATTGACTGTGCGATCATCCCATGTGTTACCTGTGATCGTTCTGGTGGACGTATGGGGCATGGAGCCGGTTATTATGACCGGTATCTGGCAGATGCGGATTTTTTAAAAATGATCCTCTGTTTTGAGGAAATCATGGTTCCCAAAGTTCCGATGGACAGCTATGACATAGCCATGGATGCGGTTGTCAGTCAAAAAGGAGTACAATGCATAAAGCGGAGCAGATGATGATCTGCCCCGCTTTGCAATGTGGTTTACATTTAGTTTTTTATTTCTGTTAAAATAAAAAAAGATTAACCCAAAAGGATTCTCTTTAATAATCCGATCCTCTCGCTTTCTGTCATCTGACATAAATTACTGTTTTGAAAGGTAGGATCGTGAGTGACCTCGTTATTCATCCATACTGGTGGAACAAAGTTCTGTGCTGCTTCGAGATTTGGGAATTCAACTTCGGCGATCACTAATCCGTCAAAACCATCGTGAAAAACGTCGATTTCAGCGGTAAGACCGGCTTCTAACGGCATATAATAACGGGTTTTTGAGATGACGTTGCCATCACATTTTTTAAGCAGCTTTTCATAACTTTTGCTGGTTAATGGTACTTCAAATTCTTCGCGTTTCATTAATCCGGCAGATTTGTATGTAAAAATATACTGGTCGTTCTTTTTTCGAATACGCATGACCGGTTCTGTACAAAGATATGCCTGTTTAATGCGGGCCTGGTCACATTCAGAGAGTTGACGGGGCGCACGTTTTAATAAAAATTTGCGTTCGATTTCCATAAGTATTCTCCTTTCTGGCAGACTTATGTTACAGCTTGCCAAAAGTAAACCATATGAAGTATAATATAACGTAGTTTAAAGAAAAGTCAAGGAATTTTCGAATTTGATTTATTAGGAGGAAGATAGAATGAAAGTACTCGTTTTTTTAGCAGATGGCTTTGAAGAAATTGAAGGTTTAACAGTCGTAGATTTATTACGCCGTGCGGATATTGAAGTTACGATGGTTTCTATCCAGGATACTTGCGCCGTTATGGGTGCGCATGGAATTCCGGTCACAGCGGATGTTACGATTGATGCAGTTATGGATCAGGAGCCGGACATGGTAGTACTTCCGGGAGGAATGCCGGGAACTTTAAATTTAAAAGCACATAAAGGCGTGGAAGCAATGATCCTGAAGAACTATGAAGCAGGAAGATATATTGCAGCAATCTGTGCAGCGCCGAGTGTGTTTGCGGAACTCGGCTTATTAGATGGAAAGACTGCTACGAGTTATCCGAGCTTTGAAGATGTATTAAAGGAACACGGAAGCAACTACGTATACGATCAGGTTGCAGTAGATGGAATGATCATCACTAGCCGCGGTATGGGAACTGCAATTGCATTTGCAGGCAAGATCATTGAAGTATTGAAGGATAAGAAAACAGCGGATGATATTTTAGAAAGTATCGTATACTAAAATAGATATGATGTTATAAAAAGTTTATTTTAGGAGACAGATGTGCTATGCAGCAGACAGATAAAATTGGGTTTTTGAAACTGTTTCAGATTGCAGTGGCAAAACCGAAAGAATATAAAAAGGCGTTAACGGTCAAGAAAAGATCCGTTGTCGGATTTGTCTTACTTGTTTCGTTGATCGTCGTGTTTTTAGGCACGATCGTACCGGTGCTCTCGTTTTCAGTCAGTATTGGCGGAATGAGACATTTTATTACCGAGACTTTGCCGGATTTTGAATATAAAGATGGCACCTTCCACATTGATAACCGGGTAGAGATCGTGCAAAACGGAATTCGTATCATTGTCGACAGTGATGTGGAAGAATTTACGGAAGATGATCTGGAAGACGATACGATCGCTGAGATCCTGATCAGTAAAAATAATATGAGGATAAAGAATTCTCTTGCCAGTCAGGGCAATTTGAACCTTGATTTTAAGGATGTAGGAAGCGGCACCTTTACGAATGAAGATATGACAGCTTATATTCCGTTGTTTTATGCCTGTGTTATCGCTGTTTCGATCGGAGTGCTTTTCACGACGATCTATCAGTATTTGATCAGTGCGTTGATTTTTGCGATCTGTGCAAGAAGCGTTGCGCGGACGATGAAGAAAGATCTTTCATTTGGAAAGTGTTATGTGCTCGCATTAATGGCAAAAGCAGCCATTGCCATTATCAATAGTATGGGCATGGCTGCAGATATTACGTTCATGAGTTCCATGGCATGGGCATTCATCAGTTTTGGAATTATCATGGTCTATTTATATTTAGGTATCAGGGAAATCGGTACCAGCCGTATCAATCCTGAATTTTAGAAGGAGATGGTAACATGAGCAGGATAATATTGATCACAGGAGGAAGCCGGAGCGGGAAAAGCCTGCTGGCTGAGCAGAAGGCAACGGTTCTTGGAGGCGATGATGTTCTCTATATGGCTACGGGAATTGCAACGGATGAAGATATGAAAGAGAGAATTCTTCTTCATCAGCTCCGGCGAAATCCGAATTGGGGAACATTCGAGGGATATCATGATCTGGCTGATGAAGTCAGGGAAACGCCATACATGACGATATTACTGGATTGTATTACCGTTCTGATCACAAATTATATGCTGCAGGATAACAAGGATTTTGAGGAAATGACAAAGGCTGAGATCGCTTATATTGAAGAGGATATCGTAAAAGAGATCGAGTCCTTGATCAAAGCAGTGCAGGAGTCGGAGAAAAATCTGGTTGTTGTAACAAATGAAGTAGGAATGTCCGTCGTATCGGCATACCGTATGGGAAGGATTTTTTCGGATATTACAGGAAAAGTAAATCAGATGCTTGCAAGTATCAGCGACGAAGTGTATCTTAGTGTTTCTGGAATTCCGTTACAGATTAAATAAGCAGGAACAGGGTCATGTTATTAGCTGCAACAGCTGGTAACATGACTTGTTTTTTGCTGTTTTTCCCCGGTGTATGCCGGATAAACAGAGTGGAATCGTAAGAAAAACGTTAGAAATTGATTGAGTTTTCATTAAGATTCCCTTGCTACGATATTGACAGGAACAAGGAGGAGAGAAAATTATGAACCAGGAAACAATTTTAGTTGCGGATGATGACAGGGAAATCGTCAAAGCGATCAGAAAGTTACTAGAGATGGAAGGATATCGGGTACTTAGTGCATATAACGGTCTGGAAGCGCTGGAAGCACTGGTGGAAAATGAAGTGCATCTGATCATTCTGGACATTATGATGCCGAAACTCGACGGTCTTTCCGCATTGATGAAGATACGGGAGAATAAAAATATTCCGATCCTGCTTTTGTCGGCAAAGACAGAAGAGAGCGATAAAGTGCTTGGTCTATCAATGGGAGCCGATGACTATATTTCAAAACCTTATCAGCCGGCGGAATTAGTTGCCCGTGTAAAATCAGCTTTACGGCGTTACCTGTATCTGGGCAATCTGGCAAGCGCGCAGGAAGAGAAGGCAAATGTCATAGATAATGGCAGCCTTTCTCTGAATCTGGATGAAAAACAGATTTATGTGGATGGAGAGCCTGTGAAGCTGACCGCTACCGAATACCGCATTATTGAATTACTTATGAGAAACCGCGGTCGGGTTTTCTCTGCGGAAGAGATTTATGAAAGGGTTTGGAAAGAGCCAGCATTTGCAACAGAAAATACAGTTATGGTCCATATTCGCCGAATCCGGGAAAAAATTGAGATCAATCCCAAAGTTCCAAAATATTTAAAGGTGGTGTGGGGAATTGGATATAAAATGGAAAAATATTAGCAGACAGTTGATCATGTGGGCTGCTGTTGCAGCGATTTTGATCAGTACATTTTTTGGTATTCGATCGTCGTTTGATTTTTTGGACTCGATCAGAGTTGCAAATGAGGGAAATCCGTATTTTAACAGTTCGAGCTTCGCAGATTATGTATCGAATCGGACATTTGATGAAAGTGATGCTTATCAGGAGTATCTTTCCACCGTACTCAGACATTATCTATATAATTTTGAGCAAACCGGAGAATGGGAAATAACTGATTCAGGAGGATACAGTGAAAAAGAGCTGGAGTCGTTAGATATTCATATGACCGGTACGATCACTTATCCAAACAGAACAAATAAAAAAACGTCAAAAAAAGAGTCTGTTCAAGTGGGAGAAAAGGTAAACCATGTAGAGGAAAGCGTTCCGAATATTGTTTATGCAAACCTGTCTTTAGACTATGATTATTCGAATAGAATAACAGGTTATATCAGTCAGTCAAAAGATGCGGAGATGATTGATGATTTTTATTATGATTCAGCAGAATTGGAAGAAAAAGAAGGTTCAAAGCTTTTTGACATGGAATCGCTTGAAGTCTGGATAGAAATTCCACAGGATCGTTATGATCAGATGGAAGATCTGTGGAGTATGAATATGCATGAATATGAAAATATGATGCATGATTTTGCTCTTTATGGATGCGTGATCTTTGCCTCAGTCATTGTGATCATCATAACGGCGTCTCCGAAAAGCAGCAGTCGTTGGGAAGTAAAGTTTGACCGGATGTGGTTGGAAGTTCTTCTTTGCCTGACCGGCGCACTGATCACTGCCGCGGCCATGTGTTTTGTCGGTTACTACGGTGTATGGGAAGAATCGTTGAATCCGGAGCTTGGTAGAATGGCAATGGCAGGTATTCTCATTTTTGAGTTTTTAACGATTTACTGTTGTATTTCCATGGTACGGAAGATCAAAAGCCGGTATTTTATCAAAAGCTCCATCTGCTATAAAGTCTTACACAGAAGCTGGATTATCTTAAAAGATCAGAAAAGAGAATGGGAGATCTGGAGCAAAAAGCGGTCCAGTACGCTGACAATAAAAGAAAAGTCGCTTAGACGAAAACGGATCAGTCTGCTTATGATCCTTGCCGCAGAATTGCTGATCGTGTTTGTAGTGATGACGATGTTCGGTATCTTTCCGATCGGTATACTGGCACTGATCTGGATGGTTATTTTCTTCCAGAGACTCTTCCAGGATTATAAAAAGGATGTTCAGGATCTTCTTGATCTGGAAAAGGTTTTACAGCAGATTTATGAAATTTCCAATGGAAATTTAAATGCAACAACGGATATTGGAGAAGATTCGCTTTACTATAAGGCAACGACAAGTCTTTGTGATATCGGTTCCGGAATGGCAAAAAGTGTGGAAGAACAGGTCAAAAGCGAACGCATGAAAGTAGATCTGATCACAAATGTATCCCATGATCTGAAAACACCGTTAACTTCGATCATCAGCTATATTGATCTGCTCTCCAAGGATGAGACCTTATCCGATGAGGCAAGAGATTATGTGACGATTTTAGAAAAAAAAGCGGAACGCTTAAAAAATATTGTTACGGATCTGTTTGATCTGGCAAAGACAACAAGCGGGAACGTGAAAGCGGAGTTTTCCATCATGGATATGAGAAAACTGGTTGAACAGACACTGATCGAAATGGATGATAAGATTACATCGAGCGGATTTGAGATCATTACGGCATATGATGTCGAAAATGCGCAGTTCCAGGGCGATGCAAACCGGATGTACCGGGTCGTACAAAATGTGATCGATAATGCACTGAAATATTCGTTGAAAGGATCGAGGATTTATATCCGCGTGCAGGACGCAGGTAAAAAATGGAAATTATCGATAACGAATACGGCGGCATATCGAATGGAATTTACAGAAGAAGAGATACTGGAACGGTTTACGAGGGGGGATGAGTCCAGAACGACAGAGGGAAGCGGACTGGGACTTTCCATTGCGGATAGTTTTACCAGATTTTGCGGTGGAGATTTTCATGTAAAGATTCGCGGAGATCAATTTACAGTAGAAATCACATTTGTTAAATATTAGAAGAGAATGGCTGCTATCAATTAATATTATAAAGTTGATAGCAGCTATTTCTTGTATTATTTTTGTTTATGTATTAAAATGTAGAAAATACAATAAATTTAGACAATTATTTGTGAGTTTTGCGATTTGATTTTGAAATTGAATTATGTTACCATTCAACTAATGTAGGGTAGACTGCCCTATTTTTTGTAGTTATCTATTGATGGAATCAATTTATAAAGGAATATGGATGGAACATAGCATGAAAAGAACGACAGAAGAATTAGATCAGTTGAAAGAAGAATGCGGCGTATTCGGGATGTTTGATTTCGATGGCGGCGATGTTGCTTCCTCTATTTATTATGGTTTATTTGCATTACAGCACCGCGGCCAGGAAAGCTGTGGGATCGCAGTCAGCGATACGCAGGGAGCAAAAGGCAATATCGAATCGAAAAAAGGCATGGGACTTTGTAATGAAGTGTTTACGCCGGAGGATCTCGCTGCGTTAAAAGGAGATATCGGAGTTGGCCATGTTCGTTACTCTACAGCAGGAGAAAGCTGTATTGAGAATGCACAGCCATTGGTTCTGAATTATGTGAAGGGGACACTTGGTCTTGTTCATAATGGTAATTTGATCAATGCAAAACAGTTAAGACATGAGCTGGAATATGATGGAGCGATTTTTCAGACGACGATCGATACGGAAGTGATCGCATATCATATAGCAAGACAGCGTGTAAAAACAGCGACTGTAGAGGAAGCAGTGATCAATGCCGCGAAGAAGTTAAAAGGAGCTTACGCGCTCGTTGTCATGTCGCCGAGAAAGCTGATGGGGCTTCGTGATCCTTTCGGTTTTAAGCCGTTATGCATCGGAAAACGCGATAATGCCTATATTCTTGCATCGGAAACTTGTGCACTTGATACGATCGGAGCGGAATTTGTCCGCGATGTAGAACCGGGTGAACTTGTAACGATCACCCCGAGCGGTGGTATTAAATCTGACAAAAGCCTTTGTATCCCGGAAGAAAAGCGCGGAAGATGCATCTTTGAATGGATTTATTTTGCGAGAACAGACAGTTATATTGATGATGTCAGCGTATACAACGCAAGAATCGCAGCTGGAAGATATCTTGCAAAAGACTGTCCGGTGGAAGCAGATCTTGTCGTGGGAGTTCCTGAATCCGGGAATGCAGCAGCAATGGGATATGCGATGGAATCTGGAATTCCATACGGAACGGCATTTGTAAAGAATACTTATGTCGGAAGAACATTTATCAAACCAAAACAGAGCAATCGTGAATCGAGCGTATCGATTAAGCTGAATGCGTTGAAGGAAGCAGTAGCAGGAAAGCGTGTGATCATGATCGATGATTCGATCGTCCGTGGAACAACGAGTGACCGGATTGTGAAGATGCTGCGGGAAGCCGGAGCAACCGAAGTTCATGTAAGGATCAGCTCACCGCCATTTTTATGGCCATGTTACTTTGGTACGGATGTACCGGCCAGAGAACAGTTGATCGCTTATAACCGCACGGTTGAGGAAATCCGCGAAGTGATCGGAGCAGATTCACTGGGATATCTGGATATTACCCGGCTGGAACAGATGGTTGGCGGGCTGACGATCTGTAAGGGATGTTTTACCGGCAAGTATCCGATGGAACCTCCAACAGAAGATATCCGCGGAAATTATGAAAAGTAAACAGCAACTGTTTAGAAAAAATAAAGCACAAAAAGGAGATCAAAGATGAGTACAGACCGTTATTCAAGTCCATTATCCGAACGTTATGCAAGCAGAGAAATGCAGTATATCTTTTCTCAGGATAAGAAGTTTAAAACATGGAGAAAGCTGTGGATCGCATTGGCAGAAGTGGAACACGAACTGGGACTGAACATTACACAGGAGCAGATTGATGAATTAAAGGAGCATGCAGAAGACATCAATTATGATGTTGCAAGAGCACGTGAAAAAGAAGTTCGTCATGATGTAATGTCTCATGTGTACGCATATGGACAGCAATGCCCGAAAGCAAAAGGGATCATCCATCTGGGTGCAACGTCCTGTTATGTTGGAGATAATACCGATATCATTATTATGACAGAAGCCCTTCGTCTCGTGAAGAAAAAACTGATCAATGTGATCGATGAACTGGCAAAATTTGCAATGGAATATAAAGATATGCCGACGCTGGCATTTACGCATTTTCAGCCGGCTCAGCCGACAACGGTCGGAAAACGTGCAACACTCTGGATCATGGATTTATTACTCGATCTGGAAGATCTGGATCATGTGATCGATAATATGAAACTTCTCGGCTCAAAGGGAACAACGGGAACACAGGCAAGTTTCCTTGAATTATTTGAAGGAGATCATGAAAAGATCAAGAAGATCGATGGCATGATTGCACAGAAAATGGGATTTAAGGCTTGTCAGCCGGTTTCCGGACAGACGTATTCCCGTAAGGTGGATTCCCGAGTGCTCAGCGTATTGAGTGGAATTGCGCAGTCTGCACATAAATTTTCCAATGATATCCGTCTCTTACAGCACTTAAAAGAGATTGAAGAGCCGTTTGAAAAAAGTCAGATTGGATCATCTGCGATGGCATATAAGCGGAATCCGATGAGAAGTGAAAGAATTGCTTCTCTGGCCAATTATGTGATGAGCGATGTAATGAATGCATCCTTTGTAGCATCGACACAGTGGTTTGAACGTACGCTGGATGATTCTGCAAACAAGCGCCTTTCTGTACCGGAAGGATTCCTGGCCGTTGATGGTATTTTAGATTTATACTTAAATGTTGTCGATGGACTTGTCGTATATCCAAAAGTAATTGAATCCAGACTGATGAAAGAACTTCCGTTTATGGCTACGGAAAATATCATGATGGACGCAGTAAAAGCCGGCGGAGACAGACAGGAGCTTCATGAAAGAATCCGTCAGCATTCTATGGCAGCAGGACGTGTTGTTAAAGTAGAAGGTAAAGAAAACGACCTGTTAGAAAGAATTGCAGCGGATCCGGCGTTTGGAATGACAAAAGAGCAGCTGGATGCGATTATGGAACCGAAAAACTTTGTAGGACGCGCACCAGAACAGACAGATGAATTTATCAAAGAAGTGGTAAATCCGATTTTGGAAGAGAATAAAGACATTCTCGGAATGAAAGCGGAAATTAATGTATAAATAAACAATAAATGAACAGGCTGATATCAGAATGATGACAGCCTGTTTGTATTTTGATAACATATATCGATTGATTCGGAAAAAGAATGATTTTATTCAAATTAATCATTGGAAAATAATGAGTTTCTGTATTATATTATAAGCGATGATGAATCCGCTCCTTGCAGAGAAAAATTTAACACACACACAAATCGATTCACTTCTGTCATAGGTCTTTTAGCGGAAAAGAAAAACTGGTGCATGAGATGATTGCTCGTGTACCAGTTTTTTAGTTATTTGATAATATTCTGCTTCAGGCAGTGATCCCAAAATTGAAGTTCCAAAGGAGAATGATAGTCATGTTTTCTGCGGATCATATAGAGGATATTTTCCCAGTATGGCTGGTCGATTGGAGTTGCAACAACACCATGCCGTTCGATGTTCGGAAAATTTGGCATGACTGCGATTCCAAAATCGCATGCGACCATCTCTGCGATCATCTCATCCTGTTCAATTTCATAAGTAACTTGCGGATACTCATCGATCTGTGCCCAAAAATCATCAATAGAGTTCCTCAGTACGCTGGAATGGCTGAAAATAATCTGCGGATAAGGCAGCGTATCTTTTAAGGAAACGGATGCCAGAGCTGTCAGAGGATGCTCCGGTTTGGTAACAACGGACATCTGTTGGTGGATAAAAGGAACTGCCTCCAGTTCATCCTGCCAATTGGCATAAAAGCAGAATCCGATATCATATCGGCCGTCTTTTACGCCCTGGATCACAGTTTGCGTATTGCCGGTATATAATTTAAAATCTCCCTTCGTATCGACGCATTCCTTATAATTTTTTACAAGATGGGGGAGAAGAAAAGTTGCCAGACGAGTAATGCCCGAAAGATGGATCGTTCCGCCGCCATTTAAAATATTCGAAAAAGAATCCCGTGATTTATCGATCATAGCGAGGATTTTTGAAGCATCATTTTGGAGCATTTTTCCGTATTGTGTCAGCGTAATATTTCGTCCTTTTTTACGAAAAAGGGGAACGCCGAGGTCTTCTTCCAGCGAGGCGATCGCATGGCTTAGTCCGGGTTGTGAGATACAGAGTTGTTCAGCAGCCTGACGATAATGTTCGCATTGGGAAAGAACCAGAAAATATTTTAAATGTTCAAGATTCATTTAGCATGCACTCCCTCCATAATTATGTTTTTTCTTTTCTTTATGGTACAATAGATTTAATGAAAATGCAAAAGGAGAAGGGATATGTTGTATTTTGTAATGAATCCAAACGCAAGATCGGGGCATATTGAGGAAATATGGAAAGAGATAGAACAAGAATTGCGGATTCAGAAAAAAGTATATTACTGCTACAGAACAAAACGAAAAAAGGATGCTGTTCGTATCGCCAGGAAATTAACACAGGGAAAGAATCGCAGAAAAATTGTTATTTTAGGCGGAGACGGTACGTTGAATGAATTTTTAAATGGAATGCGGAGAACCAAAGGGATTGAACTCGGTTATCTTCCGCTCGGATCCGGAAATGATTTTGCCCGAGGGATGAAGATCAGCAGAGATTATAGAAAAGAACTTCAGAAAATTTTAAAGGAAAATAAGAAAAGAAAGATTGATTATGGTTTGGTTGATTTTCCGGATGGCAGAAGAAGGCGCTTTTTTGTAAGCAGCGGCATCGGTTATGATGCAAAAATCTGTTTCGAGGCGGATCACTCCCGTTGGAAGAAAGTATTGAATCAATGCGGGATGGGAAAATTGATCTATCTTTTGATCGGCCTGCGCGGGCTGATGCGTGCAGAGACCTATCGGGGATCGTTGGTGATCGATGGAAAAGAAGTACTTTATGGAGATCATTTTTTATTTGTTTCGTTTCATAATCTCCCGTGCGAGGGAGGAGGCTTTTTCTTCTGCCCGAATGCAGATGCTGGGGATGGTTATCTGGATGTCTGTGTTGCGAAGGGAATTTCAAAGTGGAAAATTCCGTTGGTCATACCTCTCGCAGCATTTGGAAAACATGTCGGACAAAAAGGGGTTTATCAGTTCAGAGGAAAAGAAATGGTCATACGGTGCCGGCCGGAACAGCATGTACATACGGATGGAGAGACAAAAAAAATGGAAAAAAGGATACGGGTACGGGTTTCTGAAAAGCAGATCATCTTTATGAATTAATAGAGGACGGGTGACAGTTATGGAGTCTGCCCGTCCTGGAAAGAAGAAAAATGTTTAAAATAGTTTTTGACAAAGGTCAATTGTAACATCTTTAAAAGAGGATACAATGGCTGTAGCTGATGAAAGGTCCTGATTACCAAACATCGGATTAGCAAAGCCGATGGATTTCATGCCGGCGCGTTTGGCTGCGATCAGGCCGTTTTTTGAGTCTTCAATTACCAGGCATTCATCTGGCTGGATTTGAAGCGCATCTGCAGCTTTTAAAAAGACCTCCGGATCCGGTTTTGAATGCAGGCAGTCTTCTCCGGAAAAGAATACACGAAAATATGGCTGAATGCCAAAGTGTTCGGTAACGCGGTTAATTTCACTGACAGGAGAGGAAGAAGCAACTGCAAGTGGATAGCCGTGATCATACAGACGCTTGATCAGATCGATGACATTTGGAAGCGGATGAAGACCGTCTGTTTTTTCGATTTCCGCTCTTTTTTTATCAATAATGCGGATACATTCCTCTGGTGTCAGAGGAAGATGGAATTCATTTACGATAGTAGTCCACATAAATTCACTTGTTACACCGATAAATTGATCCTGATAGTCATCGGCAGTTATAATTCCGTGTTCACGCAGCAGGTCGTCGGTAACGATGTGATAAATAGGTTCTGTATCGGCAATGACACCGTCCATATCAAAAATAATCGCTTTTAGCATAATACTATTCCTCCTGAAAAAGGGGACTGTGGCAAAAGAGAAGATTCGTTGAGTAAAATCTGGATTCTTTGCTGCAGTCCCCTTTAAAATTATTTATAGTGCAAATGTAATTAAATTATTCAACAGTAACGGATTTTGCAAGGTTACGAGGCTGGTCAACATTATAACCTCTGTAAACGGTTGTATGGTATGCAAGCAGCTGCATAGCAACCGTTGTACCAAATCCGCCGAAGAAATCGTCAGTCTTCGGAACTTTGATCAGATCATCGTAAAGACCTTCATAACCGGCTGCATCCTCATCTGTAATTAAAATAACATGAGCGCCACGGGCTTTCACCTCTTCAACATTTGCCAGTGTTTTAGAGAAGATATGATCCTGTGTTGCAACAGCAATGATCGGTACACCTTCTGTGACAAGAGAGATCGTTCCATGTTTTAGTTCCCCTGCGTTGAATGCTTCGGAATTTACATAAGAAATTTCTTTCAGTTTCAAGGAACCTTCGCATGCAAATGCATAATCCAGTCCGCGTCCGATATAGAATGCGGAATAAGTATCTTTGATCTTTTCTGCGATTGTCTTAATATAGTCATCCATCTCTAATACAGCAGGAATCGTTTCGGTTGCTGCAATAAATTTATCGATGTATTCACTAATTTCCTTATCTGATAAAATGCCCATAACTTCCGCTAATTTTAATGTGATCAGATACATGCCGCAGCACTGCACTGTGAATGCTTTTGTACTTGCAACAGCAATTTCCGGACCGGCATGTGTATATAATACATAATCACTTTCACGAGCGATACTCGAACCTTTTACATTTACGATAGAAATTGTCTTTGCACCGCGTTCATTAGCCAGACGAAGAGCTGCAAGAGAATCCGCTGTTTCGCCGGACTGTGTGATAACAATAACTAAAGTATGTTCATCCATGATCGGATTCATGTAACGGAATTCAGATGCGATCTCAACAGTTACCGGAATTCGGATCAGAGACTCAATGATCGATCTTCCGACCAATCCGGAGTGCATTGCTGTTCCGCATGCAGTGATGATAACTCTGTTTACATCTTTAAATAAGTCATCACTGATCTTATCTGCGGAAAAATCAACTTTGCCGTCATGAATACGAGGCGCTAATGTGTTTTTTACTGCTTCCGGCTGATCATAGATTTCTTTCTGCATAAAGTAATCATAACCGCCTTTTTTTGCAGCGGTTGTATCCCAATCAACATGAAGCATTTTTGGTTCCACCTTTTCGTGGTCCATAGTATATAAAGAAACAGAACCTTTTTCAAGAACAACGATGTGCTGTTCCGGTACAACAAAGTAATCTTTAGAATAAGGAATCAGGGCGATAACGTCTGAACCGATGTAAGAACCGATTGGTGTATGAGCAACAACAAGCGGGCTGGCATTACGCATACAGTAAATTTTGCCCGGTCTGTCCTGGAACATGATACAGAAGCCGTATGCACCTTCCAGAATCTCATCTGCTTTTTTCATAGCTTCAAATGGATCACCGTTATATAAAGAGTCGATCAATAACGCTGCAATCTCAGTATCTGTTTCAGAAACAGGAGTATAACCTTTTTTTGCAAGTTCTGCTGCGATTTCTTTATAGTTTTCAATAATACCATTGTGAACTAAGGTAACTTTTGGTGTCTGATGAGGGTGAGCATTAACTTCTGTTACACCTCCGTGTGTTGCCCAGCGGGTATGTCCGATTCCGCATGTACCGTAAGTATCAGCAGTAGCGGCAACTTTATTGCGTAAATCTTCTACTTTACCGGTTGTTTTGATCACCTGAGTTTTATCATCCTGGACAAGAGCGATCCCGGCACTGTCGTATCCACGGTATTCCAAACTCTGTAATCCATTGATCAAAATATCAGAAGCTCTGTTAATTCCTGTAAAACCTACAATTCCACACATAATGAAAATCTCCTTTTTATGAAATTTTAAAAATTTTTAATGAAGTTTCCGAGATTCGTATTCACCTGGAAATCGAATACGAAACCTTTTATCATATAATATGTGGTTTTGCTGCTTTGGTAATTCTGTCTTTGTTCCTGAAATTACTTTCAGGTTTTTTCAGAAAATACGCACCCAAAGCGGTACGGAAAAGCATCCGCCGAATGTTCGATCACTTTTCTCCTCGTCATCCTGATCAATCAGGATCTGGCGCTTGCTATTTAAAAATGGAACGATCCTCCTTTATGAAATATTTGATTCAAAAGCCCAAAACCAAAATGCTTATAAATCGTTCTAACCTTATCATGACATTGTTAAAAAGTCAACAAGAA
>DVKZ01000077.1 GCA_018715775.1 Candidatus Fimousia stercorigallinarum
CTAGAACTTCGCCAATCCTCATACCAGTAAATAACTGTATCATGCGGACGATGCAGTATATGAAGCCGAGTAAACAGATTGAAAAATCCAGGGAGACGATGGATATTTATGCTCCGATCGCTTCCAGGCTCGGTATTTCAAAAATAAAAGTAGAACTGGACGATCTGTCGTTGAAGTATTTAAAACCGGATGTTTATCATCAGCTTGAAAATGAGATTACCGGACAAAAGAAAGAAAGGGAAGCTTTTATAAAAAAGATTGTTGAAGAAGTGTCTCATGCAATCGAACCTTCGATCCAACATGCCGAAGTCGATGGCCGGGTAAAGCACTATTTCAGTATTTATAAGAAGATGGTAAATCAGCATAAGACGATCGATCAGATTTATGACCTGTTCGCTGTCCGGATCAAAGTAGATACCGTTAAGGATTGTTATGCTGCACTCGGTATCATTCATGAGATGTACAAACCGATACCTGGCAGATTTAAAGATTATATTGCAATGCCAAAGCCGAACATGTATCAGTCGCTTCATACGACGCTGATCGGACCAAACGGACAGCCTTTTGAAATCCAGATCCGTACGTATGAGATGCATCGGATCGCTGAATACGGTATCGCTGCCCATTGGAAATACAAAGAAAACGGCAGCAACACCGGCGTGAATAAAGAAGAAGAAAAGTTAAGCTGGCTTCGGGAGATTCTCGAATGGCAGCGAGACATGGATGATAACAAAGAATTTTTAAGTTTATTAAAAACGAATCTGGATTTATTTGCAGAAAATGTTTATTGTTTTACTCCGAATGGAGATGTGAAGAACCTTCCAAATGGTTCTACACCAATTGATTTTGCATATAGTATTCATTCCGCTGTCGGCAATACGATGGTAGGGGCACGTGTCAATGGTACACAGGTGCCGTTTAATTATAAACTGCAGAATGGTGACCGGGTAGAGATCATCACTTCACAGAATTCAAAAGGGCCGAGCCGTGATTGGTTAAAGATCATTAAAAGCCCTCAGGCAAAAAGTAAGATCAATCAGTGGTTCAAGCGCCAGTTTAAAGAAGAAAATATTGTTCGCGGCAAGGATCTGCTTCGACAGTATGCAAGGGAAAAACGTTTAAACCTTGCAGATTATATGAAACCTGCTTATCAAAAGAAGGTTATGTTAAAATACGGATTCCGTGACTGGGATTCTGTATGTGCCTCCGTTGGCCATGGAGGATTAAAAGAAGGCCAGGTAGTTAACAAATTAAAAGAAGAATATGAAAAGGATCATCCGCCGATTCTGTCTGATGCACAGGCTGTTGAAAATGTCAATTCAAACGTTCCGACCCTGCATCGGCATAAATCCAAAGGCGGAATTGTGGTAAAAGGGATCCACGATGTTGCGGTTCGTTTTTCCAAATGCTGCAATCCGGTTCCCGGAGATGAGATTGTCGGCTTTGTTACGAGAGGACGGGGAGTTTCCATTCATCGAACCGACTGTGTGAATATGATGTCGATGTCGGAATCTGACCGGGTCAGACTGATCGATGCAGAGTGGGAAGAACCGGAACAGGAAAACAATGGCCAGCTTTATACAACCGAAATAAAAATTTATGCTTTTAACCGTACAGGTATTTTTCTCGATGTATCGAAGGTATTCCTGGAGATGGGAATTGATCTGTCATCGGTAAACATTAAGACTTCAAAGAACGGAAAGGCGACGATCAGCGTTTCCTTCGATATTCACGGCGTAGGACAGCTCAATAAGATCATTACAAAATTGCGCGGCATTGAAAGCGTGATTGATATCGAGAGAACTGCAAGTTAGGAGAGTTTATGAATAATCAATTAATCATTATGATGATGCCTTTAGGGCAGATGCAGACGAACTGCTATGTCCTTGGAAATACAGAGACAAAAGATGCTTACGTGTTTGATCCGGGTGCAGACCCGGACTCTGTATTTCGTATGCTGGAAAAAGAAAATTTAAATTTAAAGGGGATTTTTCTAACACACGGTCATTTTGATCACATCCTGGCAGTGGATGCAATCTTAGAAAGAGCCGGAATGGATCTCCCGATTTATGCAAACCGCAAGGAAAAAGAAGTTTTTGAAAATGGCAGCTATAATCTGTGTTCTATGGTAGGACAGACATTCCGGTTTATGCCGGATCATTATTTAGATGATGGGGATGTCTTAGATTTATGCGGTTCTAAGGTAACATGCCTTCATACGCCAGGACATACCTGTGGCGGCATGTGTTTTTATATTGAAGATAAATACTGGCTGATCGCCGGGGATACTCTGTTCCAGGGCAGTATTGGACGTACTGATTTTCCAACCGGCAGCTATGCTCAGTTAAGCAAATCAATTAAAGAAAAAATCTATACCCTCCCTGACTGGACGAAGGTATTTCCGGGTCATGGAGAAAGTACTACGGTAGGAGAAGAAAAAGTGAGCAATATGTTTGTTCATTTGTAAACGTTTATGATTGGTTTAATACAAAATACAACATGTATAGAATCTGATGTAAGGGATATGATCTATGCTTTTTATTTTGGAGAAAAGATCAAAGTTGTTGCAGATATGTCAGATCAGTTTGATTTATATTTAAAAGTAAAGGTTACCGGTGATCAGGTAGCCTTTTCCTTGATTCAGGATGAACAGGTGATCATGGAAGAATCATGTACCGGTATTTCCAGAGATCCGGTCAAAACGGCATTATATCGCCTGTTTCACAGGGCAACGGGAAAAGATCTTCCATGGGGAACACTGACCGGTGTTCGTCCGACAAAAATTGCGCTGGAAAAGATTGAACAGGGAAAGGGGCCTGCAGAGATTATCGAGCATTTTCAGACGACCTATCACTGCACAAGACAGAAAGCGGAGATTTGTACAAAAGTTGCGGAATACGAATATGAGATTTTAAAAGGCATTGAATACGAAGATCAGTACAGTCTGTATATTGGAATTCCGTTTTGTCCATCTACCTGTCTTTATTGCTCTTTTACATCCTATCCCATTGCTTCTTATCGCAGCCGGGTGGATGAATATCTCGATGCAGTCATCAAAGAGCTCGATTTTGTCAACCGTACTTACAGTCACAAAAAGTTAATTTCAATCTATATTGGAGGGGGAACACCTACTTCGATGGATGCCGCGCAGTTAGAACGGCTTCTGAAAAGCATCAGAGAGCGGTTTGATTTCTCCCATGTTAGAGAATTTACGGTAGAAGCAGGACGCCCGGACAGTATTACAAGAGAAAAATTAGAGGTACTGCTTAAGTGTGGCGTAACGAGGATCAGTATCAATCCTCAAACGATGAATCAGGAAACATTAAATCTGATCGGACGTGCTCATACGGTCGAACAGACGATTCGCGCGTTTGAACTTGCCAGAGAGGTCGGACATCAAAATATCAATATGGATATGATTGTCGGGCTTCCCGGAGAAGATATCCGCCATGTGGAACGTACACTGGATCAGATCTATCAATTAAAACCGGACAGCCTGACGGTACATTCGCTTGCTGTGAAACGTGCGGCAAATCTGAATATCCAGATGGAAAAGTACCGCTCAATGATCAAAGGCGCAACGAATGAAATGCTAGAGAGAGTTGATGAATATGCAGGAAAGCTCGGATTATCTCCGTATTATCTGTATCGTCAGAAAAATATCCCCGGCAATCTGGAAAATATCGGATATTCAAAACCAGGACTGGAATGCATTTACAACATTTTGATCATGGAAGAAAAACAGGATATTATCGCAGTTGGAGCAGGTGCATCTTCCAAATTTATTTTTAAAGATCGTGCAATGCGCATTCAACGGGCGGAAAACGTAAAAAATGTCGATCAGTATATCAGTCGTGTCGATGAAATGATCAAACGGAAACAGAAGATGATGGAGGATACGTATTAAGATGTTATCTTATGATAAATATGATGTGGAAACACCAATCTGGACAACATTGGACGAAGCCTTAGGTCATGGGATCATTGTGAGCAATCTGGCTTTTCTGTTATCCAAAAAACTGGGGATGGATGAAGAATTCTGTCATGATATGGCAGTTGCCGGCATGGTTCATGATATCGGCAAGTTAAAAATATATGCTTATCTGCGAAAGAAATACGATCAGATTCTTGCTAT
>DVKZ01000078.1 GCA_018715775.1 Candidatus Fimousia stercorigallinarum
GGCTTAACAGATAAGACATTTATTTCTCTTGAGACGAAAGCGGGGATCAAATATCTGGATCTGACTGTGGAAGATGGAAAAGTAACGATGGTAAAAGTAGATATGGGCGCACCGATCACGAATCCTAAAGATATTCCGGCGGTTTCAGAAAAAGATATCATTGTTTCTGAACCGATCATGGTCGATGGAACGGAATATAAGATTACCTGTGTTTCTATGGGAAATCCACATGGCGTTGTTTTTGTGGAAGATACCGATCAGATTGAAATCGAAACGATCGGTCCGAAATTTGAACACCATGAGATGTTTCCGGATCGGACCAATACCGAATTTATCCAGGTCATCGACCGCGGACATATTAAGATGCGTGTCTGGGAACGGGGAGCAGGAGAAACTTTAGCATGTGGAACCGGAACGTGTGCAAGTGTTTATGCATGTATTTTAAACGGATATACCGATCATTCTGTTGACGTAGAAGTACTCGGAGGAACGATCCATATCGACTACGATGAAGAAAAACATACTATTTTTATGACAGGTCCAGCAGCTGTTGTTTTTGACGGAGAGATTGACCTGTAATGAAATTTTTATCATGTTTTCATCCAAAAAAGCAGCCACAAACATATGGTTGCTTTTTTTTAGTGAACTATGCTATTATTGATGGTATTGAAATGAAACCATAAGTCATAAAAAATAGAGAATCATACAAAATAGAAAGTAACAGATAGAAGGATGTGTGCAAAATGAGTAAACAAACTTATGACGGCAACAGCATATCAATTTTGGAAGGCCTGGAAGCAGTCAGAAAACGTCCGGGGATGTATATTGGAAGTGTTTCCACGAAAGGACTGAATCACTTAATCTATGAGATTGTTGACAACTCCGTGGATGAATATCTGGCAGGATACTGCAATGAGATTTCGGTATACTTAGAACCGGATGGAGTTGCTGTGATTTCCGATAATGGACGAGGAATTCCGGTTGAGATCAATGACAAAACCGGACTGCCGGCAGTTCAGGTTGTATTTACGGTATTGCATGCCGGTGGGAAATTTGAAAATGAAAATTATAAGATATCAGGCGGCTTGCACGGCGTCGGAGCCAGCGTCGTAAATGCTCTTTCTGTCTGGCTGGAAGTAACGGTGAAACGAAATGGGCTCATTTATGAGCAGCGTTATGAAAGGGGAAAGGTCGTTTCTGAATTACGGGTAACCGGCAAATGTAAAAAAAATGAGACAGGTACGACCGTTCGTTTTCTTCCGGATGATGAAATTTTCGAAAAGACCTATTTTAAGGCCAGTATGATCCGGAATCGCCTGCATGAAACAGCCTATCTAAATCCAAACCTGACGATCCATTTCTCCAACCGTCGTCCGGGCGAGGAAATTGAGATTACTTATCATGAACCGGAAGGCATTTGCGCTTATGTAAAAAAATTGAATGAAGAACGACAAAATCCACTTCATGATCCGGTTTATTTTAAACGGCAGGTCGGCAGTATTGAAGTTGAAGTAGCTTTTCAATATACGGAAGATTTTGGGGAAAATATTCTTGGATTTTGCAACAATATTTATACGGCAGAAGGCGGAACGCATCTGACCGGTTTTAAGACGAAGTTTACAACGATCATGAATCAGTATGCGCGGGAAATCGGCATGCTAAAAGAAAAAGATGCGAATTTTACCGGTACAGACGTCCGAAATGGTATGACGGCGATTATTTCCGTAAAACATCCGGATCCGCGTTTTGAAGGGCAGACAAAAACAAAACTCGATAATCCGGATGCGGCAAAAGCTGTTGCTGAAGCAGCCGGAGAAGAAATCGTCTTCTATTTTGATAAAAATTTGGAAACGTTAAAAAAAGTATTATCCTGTGCGGAAAAATCAGCAAAGATCCGAAAAGCGGAAGAAAAAGCAAAGACGAATATGCTGACCCGTCAGAAATTATCGATTGACAGCAATGCAAAACTGGCCAATTGTGAGAGCAGAAAGCCGGAAGAATGCGAAATATTTATTGTTGAGGGAGATTCTGCAGGGGGATCTGCAAAAACAGCAAGAAACCGCCGGACGCAGGCTATTTTGCCAATTCGCGGTAAAATCTTAAATGTTGAAAAGGCAACCATGGATAAGGTTCTTGCCAATGCGGAAATTAAGACAATGATCAATGCGTTTGGATGTGGATTTTCGGAAGGATATGGAAATGATTTTGATATTTCCAAACTGCGCTACCATAAAATTGTCATTATGACGGATGCCGATGTCGATGGCGCGCATATTGCGACCTTGCTTTTAACGTTCTTTTACCGTTTTATGCCGGAATTGATCACACACGGACACATATTTATTGCTATGCCGCCGCTTTATAAGGCAATTCCGAAAAAGGGAAAAGAAATGTATTTATATGATGATGCAGCGCTTGCCAAATACCGAAAAACACATAAGGGAAGTTTTACCTTACAGCGCTACAAAGGACTTGGTGAAATGGATGCCGACCAGCTTTGGGAAACAACCTTAGATCCGGAAACACGCGTATTGAAGCAGGTGGAGATCGAAGACGCACGCATGGCATCTTCTGTTACTTCCATGCTGATGGGAAGCGACGTTCCGCCGCGCCGTCAGTTTATTTATGAAAATGCTGCGGAGGCGACACTTGACATTTAGAAAAAGGAGGCATTACGATGTCGGAACAGATTATAAAAGCCGAATATTCGGAAGTTATGCAGAAATCGTATATTGATTATGCGATGAGTGTCATCTGCGCAAGAGCGCTTCCGGATATCCGTGATGGTTTAAAACCGGTACAGCGAAGAGTTTTATACGCCATGAACGAATTGGGACTTCGTTATGACAGGCCACACCGAAAGTCAGCGAGAATCGTCGGAGATACGATGGGTAAATATCATCCTCATGGCGACAGCTCGATCTATGAAGCGCTTGTAGTGATGGAACAGGATTTTAAAAAAGGAATGGCTTTGATTGACGGTCATGGCAATTTTGGTTCTATTGAAGGCGACGGCGCAGCAGCGATGCGTTATACTGAGGCGAAATTAAAGAAATTTACACAGGATGTTTATTTATCAGATCTTGATAAAAATGTCGTTGATTTTGTTCCTAATTTTGATGAAACGGAAAAAGAACCGGCAGTACTTCCGGTAAGAATACCCAATATCTTAATAAACGGAGCCGAGGGAATTGCCGTCGGCATGACGACCAATATTCCTCCGCATAATCTGAATGAAGTGATCGAGGCTGAAAAATATTACCTGGATCATCCGCGTGCATCCATAAGTGAATTAATGGAGTTCATTCAGGGACCGGATTTCCCAACCGGCGGAATCGTTATTAATAAAAAGGATTTGGAACATATTTATACAAACGGAACTGGAAGGATCAAACTGCGCGGGAAAGTGGAGTTTGAAAAGGGAACACGCGGAAAACGTGATAAACTTGTGATCACAGAAATCCCTTATACGATGATCGGAGCAAATATCAGCAAATTTTTATCCGATGTTGTCACTTTGATCGAGAATAAAAAGACAACGGATATCGTCGATATTTCGAATGAATCTTCAAAAGAAGGAATCCGGATCGTACTGGAACTGAAAAAGAATGCGGATGTTGAACGGCTGAAAAATCTTCTTTATAAGAAAACCAAATTAGAGGATACGTTTGGCGTCAATATGCTTGCAGTTGTGGATGGCCGGCCGGAAACCCTTTCGCTAAGGAGGATTCTAGAGGAACATACAAAATTCTTGTACGAGATCAATACAAGAAAATATACGACTCTTCTTCAAAAATTGTACGACCAGAAAGAAGTAAAAGAAGGCTTGATGAAAGCATGTGACATGATTGATCTGATTATTGAGATCATCCGGGGCAGCAAACGATTGAATGATGTAAAACAATGCCTGATCTATGGAAAAACAGATTCGATTCGTTTTAAAACAAAAAAAGCAAAAGAACTCGCTTCAAAACTACATTTTTCGGAACGTCAGGCTTCTGCAATCCTTGAACTTCAGCTATATCGACTGGTTGGACTGGAAATTCTGGCGCTGCAAAAAGAATATGAAGAGATTCTAAAAAAGATATCGGAATATGAGGATATCTTAAATAATCCAAAATCTATGAAAAAAGTGATCAAAAAGGATCTGGATCATATTCGAAAAGAATATGCTCTGAATCGAAAAACAGTGGTTGAAGACGGAAAAGAAGCAGTATATGAAGAAGATCCAATAAAAGAACAGGCGGTTTATTTCGTGATGGATCGGTTTGGTTATTCGAAAACATTAGATCAGAATACATTTAATCGTAATGAAGAAACAATCCTGAAGGAGTACAAGTTTGTTATTCCTTGTTTAAATACGGACAAACTGTGCCTCTTTACGGATGCCGGAACGATGCATCAGTTGGAAGTGTTGAAAATTCCGGGCGGTCGATTGAGAGATAAGGGAACGCCGATCGATAATCTGTGCAAATATGACAGCAATATGGAAACCATTATTACCTGCATTCCTTCGAATGAATTTTCATCCATAAAACTTCTATTTTTTACTAAGGCCGGCATGACAAAGATTGTGGAAGGCAGCGAATTTCTCATGACGAAACGATCGGTTTCGGCAACGAAGCTTTCCGGTGAGGATCGGCTGTTTTGTGTAAAACCGCTTCGCAAAGCGATAGAGGAACAAATGATCGTTCTGGAATCAGCCCAGGGATATTTTCTGCGTTTTCCATTGAGCCAGATTCCATTTAAAAAGCGGGGAGCAATCGGTGTGCGAAGTATGAAACTTTCTGCAAATGATACGATACATGGCATTTACCTTCCGGAGGAAGAGGAAATTACTTCGATTGACTATAAAGGAAAACCTCTGGAATTCCATCGGTTGAAATCCGCTTCCAGGGACGGAAAGGGCAGTAAAATAAGACGATGAAAAAATACAAACGCCTGTATGTAAAATTAAGACAGGAAACTCTACAGTCTGCGATGGTCCGTTTTCATTATGAGGATCAGCCGGATTTATTTGCGCAAGTATATAAAACATTGAGCAGATGCATCCAGCCGATGTTATACTATGAATATGATCAACCGGATAAAAATCGGATGACAGGGGTGATCACCCTCGGCAGCGGACCGGACAGTCTCATCGCCGCGTATCAAGACAAAGGACAGTTATCCAAGGCCTATGCAGCAGAATGTCTGAGCCTTGAACTGTTATCTGATTGCTACCGGCAGTTAAAAGAGATTGTTTTTCGGGAACGCAGGCAGTTTCTGGAAAACATGGTTTTTTGTGATCAGCAGATGCTTGCCCGGCTTTTTCCAAAACTGAAAAAGGAGTGGCCAGCTCTTCCTGTTTCTATGAACAGCTGTTATGCCTTAATTCCATCACAATCGGTCATTTTTTATGGAACGATTGGAGACAGTGCTTGTTTTGGGGAAACGCATATGTGTCATCTGTGTGATCACGCCAATTGTACCTTTCGACACGCAACAGGAGAAAATTATGAATATTAAAGAATATATAAAACATCATATTGTGATCATGGACGGCGCAATGGGGACTTATTTTGATTCCTTAAATACCGGGAGTGAAGCAGTAGCAGAAGATTGCAATCTTTTGGCTCCGGAAAAGATCAAGTCCATTCATCTTGAATATCTGCACAGCGGCGCCAATTTGATCCGCACGAATACCTTTGCCTTAAATCGGGAATTTGCCCTTTCTAAAGGGTATGAATCAGAAGAAACGCAGACCGCATTTTTAAAAGACTGTGTACATGCGGCCTGTATGATCGCAAAAGAAGCCGTTCGAGATTCAGCTGCATCTGCCTGGATCGCTGCAGACATCGGTCCGATTTCCGAACATTTCTTCCAACATGTTGACCGGAATGAAAAAAAGGAATATCAGTTTTTGATTGATCAATTTTTAAATGAAGGTATTGAAATCTTTGATTTTGAAACATTTTCGGATATTGAAATTATCCGGTGGGCAGCAAGATATATAAAAGAAAATAATCCGAATGCGTTTGTTATGGCGTCTTTTGCTTTAAACCGCAACGGATATACGAGTAAAGGCTTCAGCGCAAAACGACTGTTTCGAGAAGCTGCGCAGGAAAGCGCAATTGACTGTTATGGCTGTAACTGTCTGATCGGTGCTTCTCACATGTACAATGTACTGAAAAATCAACCCCTTTCATCGGATAAATATATGATGGCACTTCCAAATAGCGGCTATCCGCAGATCATCCGCGGACGGACTTTTTATTCAGACAGCGCTCAGTATTATACGGATAAGATGCTCTATATCGCAGATCTTGGATTTAATATTTTAGGTGGATGCTGCGGAACGACGCCAAAACATATTCTGACATTGTCAGAAGCGATGAAGAAACGAAAACCGGTACTGAGGAAACAAACAACGGATTTTGATCATCCGGCTGTAGTTTCAAAATCAAAAAATAATCCATTTTTAGAAAAACTTGAAAAGGGTGAAACTGTCATTGCAGTCGAGTTAGATCCTCCGTTTGATCAAAATGAAGAAAAACTGTTGGAGGGATCCTATCAGCTCAAACAGCACAAGGTGGATATTATTACGCTCGCGGATTCACCTCTCGGCCGTTCACGTGCGGATTCTTTTTTATTGGCGAGCAGGATCCATACGATGGTCGATATTCCTGTCATGCCGCATATTGCCTGTCGTGATCGAAACCGCATCAGCATGCATTCTACGATTTTGGGCGGACATATCAATGGCATTCGTAATATGCTGATCGTTACCGGAGATCCGGTTCCTACCGGGGAACGGGATACGACAAAAGCGGTATTTGATTTTAATTCCATACAGTTTATGAATTATGTAAAAGAGATCAATCGGGAATTACTAAATGATGATGTTTTTGCGTATGGCGGAGCGGTCAATCAAAATCAGGCAAATTTAGATAAAGTGATCGAACGCATGCAAAAGAAAATGGATGCCGGTGCCTCTTATTTTCTGACCCAGCCAATCTATTCCGTATCGGATATCATGCGGATCAAAGAAATGAAAGCACGTTTGAATACAAAAATCTTATGTGGGATCATGCCGCTTATCAGCTACCGCAATGCATTATTTATGAAAAATGAAATGCCTGGTATTTTTGTACCGGATGAAGTCATTAGTAAATATCATCCGGATATGACGAGAGAAGAAGCGGAGACAGTTGCAAGATCGATTTCCCTTTCGGTTATCCGTCAGTTAAAAGATGTGGCGGATGGATATTATTTTATGACCCCTTTTAACCGTGTTTCATTAATTTGTGACATCATTGAACAGATGGAGGTTCTATCATGACAAAAGATAAACTGTATTCTCTGATCCAAGACCGGCCGCTTTATCTGGATGGAGCAACCGGAAGCAATCTGCAAAAAGCTGGTATGCCAACGGGTGTATGTCCGGAAAAATGGATATTAGAACATCCGGATATTCTGATCAATCTGCAAAAACAATTTATAGAGGCCGGAACACAGATTCTGCTGACTCCGACTTTTTCCGGAAACCGGATAAAACTTCGCGAATACGGCTTGGAAAAAGAAATTGTGAAGATGAATACGGAATTGGTCGGTCTCTCCAAACAGGCAGCAAAAGGCTTTCCGAATGTTTTACTGGCTGGCGATATGACGATGACAGGAGAAAGTCTCGCTCCAATGGGGACACTTCAACTGGAGGAATTGATCGATATTTATAAAGAACAGGCATCCATTTTAGTGGACGCCGGTGTTGATCTGTTTCTGGTTGAAACAATGATGAGTCTGGCAGAAGCCAGAGCAGCTCTGCTTGCGATCAAAGAAGTATGTGATCTTCCGGTTATTGTTTCTATGACTTATAATGAAGATGGCCGGACGCTGTATGGAACAGATCCTGCCGCGGCAGTCGTTGTATTGCAAAGCCTTGGCGCTGATGTGATCGGCGTCAATTGTTCTACAGGTCCCGGTGAAATGACACAGATCATAGAAGAAATGCGGCGATATGCGAATGTTCCGATCATGGCAAAACCAAATGCCGGTCTCCCAAAATTGATTGACGGACAGACAGTTTATGATATGGGAGCAGAGGAATTTTCATCGTTTGGTCCTGCACTCGTGGAGGCAGGTGCGGCCATGATCGGCGGATGCTGCGGAACAACACCGGAGCATATTTGCAAATTGCGAGAAAAAACAGCTTCGATCAGACCGCTTCCTCTAAATACTAAGCGAAAACGGGTGCTTGCTTCAGAACGACAGATTCGGGAAATTGATATAGATGGTCCGTTTTTAGTCATTGGCGAACGCATCAATCCGACTGGGAAAAAACAATTGCAAGCGTCCTTACGGGAAGGCAGTATGGATATTGTTATTGAAATGGCGGAGCAGCAGGAAGAAATGGGTGCAGACATTCTGGATGTAAATATGGGAATGAATGGGATCGATGAAAAAGAAATGATGCTGCAGGCAATCGAAGAGATTACGCTTGCAACGAACCTTCCTCTTTGTATTGATTCCAGCCATGTCGACGTAATTGAGGCTGCATTGCGCCATTATCCTGGACGAGCGCTGATTAATTCGATTTCCTATGAAAAGGTGAAATTTGAAGCTTTGCTTTCTCTGGCAAAAAAATACGGTGCGATGTTTATTCTCCTTCCGTTATCGGATCAAGGCCTTCCAAAAAATATAGAAGAAAAAAAAGAAATCATTCATATTATTTTAGAACGTGCTGAAGAACTGGGAATCCCAAAAGAGGATATGATTGTCGATGGTCTTGTTGCTACTGTCGGAGCAAATAAAAATGCGGCCATTGAAACGATTGAAACAATTGCTTATTGTAAAAATGAGCTTGGCCTGGCAACAGTCGGTGGCTTATCAAATATTTCTTTCGGTCTGCCAAACAGAGCTTATGTCAATGCGGCTTTTGTGACAATGGCGATTCAAAGCGGATTGACAATGGCGATCGCAAATCCGTCCAGTGAGATCATGATGAATGCCGCCTATGCCAGTGATCTGCTTCTAAATAAAGAAAATGCCGATTTAAGATATATTGAACGAATGAATCATGTTTCTAAAAATCAGATGGATCTTTCCGTACCGCATGCAGAACAGGAAATGAAAACATCCGATGTCTTTCAGTGTGTATTAAAAGGGAATAAAAAAGCGATCTTAAAGGAGGTAAAAGCCGGACTTCTGGAAGGAAAAGAACCGGGAACAATTATTAATGAAGAATTGATTCCGGCAATTAATGAAGTAGGACGTTTATTCGAAGCTCAGACGTATTTTCTACCGCAGTTGATTTCCAGTGCAGAGACGATGAAAACGGCAATTGAATATCTGGAGCCAATGCTTTCTACCGATCATGATGCACCGCAAAAAGCGACGATCGTGATTGCAACGGTAGAGGGAGATATTCATGATATCGGCAAAAATCTTGTTGCTCTGATGTTAAAAAATTATGGATACCGGGTCATTGACCTTGGAAAGGACGTCTCAAAAGAACGCATTGTAGAAGCAGCAGAAGAAGAAGGCGCACAATTTATCGCCCTGTCTGCGTTAATGACAACGACAATGATGAGAATGAAGGATGTCGTGGAACTGGTAAAAGAAAAACAATTGAATGTCAAAGTCATCATTGGTGGTGCGGTTATTACACAGAGCTTTGCAGATGAGATTGGTGCGGATGGATACTCGAAAGATGCCGCAGATGCTGTCAAATTAGTGCAAAAATTATGTAAAAATGCTTAATTTTTTTTTAACATAAAGACAAATAAAAAAAAGTGTTGTATAATGTTGAGAATAAGTATATTTTTTGTTGTTATATACACTTAAGGAGGATATTATGAATAAGAAAAATTTAATTTTGCGAGTAATTTTTGCACTTGCATTGATCATATGCGTAGGGGGATGCGCAACATGGGGTTATTATGATGCGGTTATGGCCTCTTTTAAAGAATCCAGTGATGGTATCAGTATCGCGGATGATTCCGATGATCTCATATCCGACGATGAGATCATTAATATTCTGGTCGTTGGATCGGACAGACGTGCGAATGAAACAGAAAGTGAACGTTCGGATTCTACGATGATCGCCACGCTTGATATGAAGACGAAACAGATCAAGATTACTTCATTGATGAGAGATATGTACATTGATATCCCTGGGCATGGTATGGATAAGTTTAATTCTTCTTATGCATATGGAGGAGTTGAATTACTTGCAGAAACGATCACCTCTAATTTTGGAATCAAGCTGGATGGTTATGTGATCGTAGATTTCTCTTCCTTTAGAAAAGTAATCAATGAGCTCGATGGCGTTGAAATTGAACTGACACAAGAAGAAGTTGATTATCTGAATAATACCGGTGAAGAAGATACCGGCTTTATCTTAAATGAAAAATACAGAACGTTAAAAGTAGGGAAAAATAATTTAAATGGAGCTCAGGCTCTGGCATATTCCAGAATCCGAAAAGTAACCAATCCGAAATTGGGAGACGGAGATTTTGGACGATGCATGAGACAGCAGTATGTAATCAGGCAAATCCTGAAAAAGGTCAAAAATGAAAGTACTGTTGATATTTTGAGTATTGCAACAAGCTTAATGAGCGATGTTTCTACGGATTTAAATTCTGCAATGGTACGCCGCCTTGTCCGCACGGTTATGAACCTGGATACCTCGGATATTGAATCCTTAAGAATCCCATATGACGGCACATATCTGATGGGACGCCGCAATGGCATGTTTGTATTTCTTATTAACTTAGAAGCAAACAAAGCGAAATTACAGAATTTTATCTATGGAATCGGCGATGATGATGCAGATTATTCAAATGATTTTGGCGATATTACAGAATCGGAAAGTGATGGCAGTTCGGAGAGTGAATCTTATGAGGAAGATTCCGATATTTATAGTACACATTCGACAAGCAGCAGTCCTGCTACAAGCAGCAACTATTATTCCACTTCCTCACCATCGACGTCATCAACATCTTCGACAAGCAGGCCATCAACATCCAGTACGACCTCAACGAAAAAATCGACGACAGAGAGTACTCAGACTTCAAAACCGACGACAGAAGCTCCTACGACAGAGTCAACTTCTTCCGAAGCCGCTGATGAAAATGAATAATTATTAATTAAGATGAATGATGAACGAACGAGTGAAACACGCATCGCGAGTCCGCTCGTTCGTGTTCATATACTTGACAATCAGGAACTCAATTGGTAAAATATCTACAGTTATGTATAAAGGGGAATTTTTATGAAACAAATTGTGTTATCATTGTTAGTGGACAATACACCAGGAGTACTGAGCCGGGTAGCCGGTTTATTTACCCGCAGAGGCTACAATATTGACAGTATTTCTGCAGGAGTTACTCAAAATCCGAAGTATACAAGAATCACAATTGTCACTTCCGGAGATGATCTGATTCTGGAACAGATTGAAAAGCAGCTCCAGAAATTAGAAGATGTAGTAACGATCATGCAGTTGGAAAATTATAATTCTGTATGCAGAGAGCTTGTACTCGTAAAAGTAAAAGCTGATAAACGGGAAAAGCAGGAGATTATTGCGATTGCTGATATTTTCCGTGCGAAAATTGTCGATGTCAGCAAGAATTCACTGATCATTGAACTGACAGGAAACGTGAATAAGATCGAAGCTTTCATCAACTTATTAGATGGTTTCGATATTCTCGAAATGGTTCGGACCGGATTGACCGGCCTTGGACGAGGCAAAAATATTGCAAGTTTGAGTAATACTTAGAGTAAACGGATACGTTTACCCTGATTTTACTGGTTAAAATCTGCCAAATTTTAACCTACATATATTTATATCATGAGTTTTCACAGGAGGAATGGAAAATGGCAAATATTTATTATCAGGAAGATTGTAACTTAGCTGCAT
>DVKZ01000079.1 GCA_018715775.1 Candidatus Fimousia stercorigallinarum
CATCATGAGGCCAACCGGCCTGAGCATCTTTCCATGCCCCAGAGGTATTCCCGCCATTATTATGACCTTTACTGTATGGCAAAGTCGCCTGTGAAGGAAAAAGCGTTTGAACGGATGGACCTGCTGCGGAATATGCTCTATGGGGAGATTCCATCTTTTGAAACCATGATGGAAGCCGTTGGAGAGCTGGAGAAGGAAATTCACGCACTATAAGAAAAAGGTTGCAAATAAGGCCGATTCTTGCTTTACAGGGTTTAAATGATTTTATTTTTGGTGCGCAATAAACATAGCACCTTGGTAATTGTAAAAATTTATAGAAAATGAATCTTAAAAACGGTCGGATAAGTGATTACCGGCCGTTTGTTTTTTCTTGTATATCTTTTCTTAAAGTAACACATTTTAAGAAATTTTTGAAAGGAATCAAAAAGCTGCCGGGTTATAACCATAAAAGTTGTAACCAGCAGCTTTTCATGCTTAAACGGGATCAAGGAATCTTACATCATGATGACACAGAGGATCGGAACGGTGATCAGTGATAATAACGTTGATAAAAACACGATTTCCGCAGCGAAAGAAGCGTCTCCATCATATTTTGCCGCCAGGATCGCAGTGGTTGCTGCTGCAGGCATTCCTGCAAGCACAACGGATACATTTGTGATAAATTCATCCATATGTACCAGACGGCAGCATGCCAGCACGATCAAAGGAATCAGGAGCAGCCGGACAAGACAGAACCAGAAGATATCCTTGTTGATGATCTCTCGTTTGTCAACACCTGCCAAGATGTTGCCGATCACGATCATGGATACGGCAGTAGTACAATCGCTGGCATAATGAACCGTTTTATCAAGTCCGGAGGGCAGGTCGATTTGTGCGAGCATAATAATAAGTCCGATCACAACCGCAATAATACAGGGATGTGTACAGATTTTTTTAATAACATTTTTCCCTCTGTTTCCGGTAAAACAGGTGACGCCGGCTGACCACATTACAATTCGCTGCGGGATCAGGTAGACGGATGCATATAAAAGTCCCTGCATGCCGTACAGACCCTGGGCGATTGGATTCCCCATAAAACCGGCATTTGAAACGAGCGTTCCGTATTGCAGAACGGATAATTTTTCTTTTTGTGCACCGGGATAAAGAAAATGTCCGGCAACAGCTGAGAAAATCTGAATGCAGGTTGACACCAGAAATATGACGATGCAGTCTCTTAAAATCGAGTGGTTGAGATCGATCATAAAAGAGACGATGATATTGCACGGAAGAATAAAATTGATCAGAAGGCCGGAAAGCGGCTTTCGTGCATCCAATGTCAGAACATTTAGTTTTGTTAGAAGATATCCTGCCAGCATGAGGCAGAATATGGTTATCTGCAGATCGAAAAGTGTATTCATATCTACCATGAAAATAATACCTCACTTTCTATAAAAATATTCTATCATTTTTTATGAAAAGATAACAGAGCTTTTTCTAAAAGCATATTTTGTTCCATTGACAAGTATCCGAATTCGGACTATAATTGCACTTATATGAGGAGAGGAATGAATCACATGAATGTGGATACAAGAGAACAATTGCAGATGATCCATCAGCGTTTGAAAGAGTTGTTCGGACTCTATCGGAACGCCGTCAACAATAAGGAAATCTCGGATAATGAATTTTGGATCTTGTGCAGCCTGCTTGATATGGATGGGGAAGTTTCACAGCATGATATCAGCAGTCTTTGGTCATTGTCCAAGCAGACAGTGAATACGATTATAAAAAATATGGATCGTAGGGGACTTGTTCGGCTGGAAACTGTACCAGGTACAAGAAATCGAAAAAATATTTATCTGACAGATGCCGGAAAACAATATGCGGAAAGCATTGTCAATCCTATTTTGAAAATAGAACAAAGAGCATTTGATCAGTTGACGATGGAAGAACGTGCCGCATTCATGGGGATACTTAAAAAATATACAACTGCATTAAAGAAAGAGCTTAGTTGATCAGAAAAACGGTCTTGTGTCAAATACGATTCATAACAGATGAACAGGAGGCAGAGATGGAGCCAAGAACAAAACAAAATTTGCTTGTAACGGCGTTTGGAATTATTTTGTTTGCAGTGCTCATGAACTTATCGCCAGTTCTGAGATTTATTGGGGGAATATTTACGCTTATTCTTCCAATCATTGCAGGCAGTATTGTAGCATTATTTATTAGTGTTCCGGTAAATGGGGTCCAGGGAGTTTTAGAAAAGCAGTTTGAAAAAAGAACAAAGCGGATATCCGGTAAAAAAGTTACAATTCTCAGTTTTATTGTTACATTGATCATGATTATAGGAGTTTTTGCAGCAGTATTGATTTTATTGATCCCGGAATTGATCCACTCGTCAACCAGCTTGTATGAACAGATAGAGGCGGATCTTCCGGAGTGGATTTCGTATCTGAGGATGAAATGGAACAATGATCAGTGGATGCGGGAGTTATTAGCGAATATCGATGCTGATCAGCTGATGCATAATTTTACAAACTGGATGAATACCCTTGTACCCAATGTTGTAAATGTACTGACTGCAACTGTGAATGTTATGATTACGGCAGCATTTGCAGTGATCATATCAATCTATATGATTCTCGGGAAAGAAAATGTGAGCAGGCATACGAGAAAACTTGTGTGTGCTTATTTAAAGCCGGAATGGTCGGAGGGAATTCTTCGTTTCAGTCACGAGTTTTATCGCTCTTTTTCACAGTTTTTGTCGGGACAATGTACAGAAGCAGTCATTTTGGGAATTTTAATGTTTATTACCTTTACCATTTTTCATCTGCCATATGGCAGTCTGGTAGGGGTTTTGACGGCAGTCTGTGCGATCATTCCCTATGTAGGCGCTTTTATTTCCTGTGCGGTCAGCATCTTTTTGACATTGATCTATGATCCGACACTGGTGATCCGATGTACGGTTGTATATCTGGCAACGCAATTTATTGAAAATCAGTTTATATATCCGCGCGTTGTGGGAAAATCAGTCGGATTGCCACCGTTTTATACATTAATTGCGGCGCTGATTGGAGGAAAACTCTTTGGAATCTTAGGAATCATCTTTTTTATCCCACTTATGGCGGTGCTTATTGAATTCGTGAAAGAAGATGCAAATCGAAGATTAAAGGAGAGAAAGGATACGAGATGAATTTACTTTTTGCAATTAACAAAAGATTTACGTCCCTTCTTCTGGAATGTCTCTGGTCTGTAGTGCAAAAGGGAGGCGCAGACCGATATGATGCGTATATTCTGCATTCGGATTTATCCGAAGAAGATAAGAAAAACGTGCAGGATGGGGCGGATCCTTCGGTAATATGTCATTTTATTGAAGTTCCGGATGATCTATTTGAAGGATTTCCGACAACGAAACGTTATCCGCATCAGATTTATTATCGGTTGGCAGCACCGATCTTGCTTCCGGAACAGCTTGATAAAATCTTATATCTGGATGTCGATACGGTAGTCATTAATTCCCTTGTTCCATTATACGAAAGTGATTTTGGAGAAGACTTATTTATGGCGTGTACACATACAGGGGATATTATGACAAAGATGAATCAAGTACGGCTGGGAATTGATAAAACAAAAGAAGTTCCTTATATCAATACCGGTGTGATGATGATGAATCTGTCATTGTTACGAAGAACTTTGAAACTGGAGGATATTCGGGAGTATGTATTAGAAAAGCAGCATGCTCTTGTTTTACCGGATCAGGATATTTTAACAGCGTTATATGGGGAGCGGGTAAAGCTGCTGGACACCATGTTATATAATATCAGCGACCGGTCTTTAATCTTATATAATGCTGATCCCAAACATAAGAAAAGAGACGTAGATTGGGTAAGAAAAAACAGCGTGGTCATTCACTATTACGGAAAAAATAAGCCATGGAAAGAAGGCTATGTTGGAAAACTTGATGTTTTTTATCATGAGAATAAAGATTCCATGAATTAGATATGGTTATAAAAAACCGGTCTAACTCTCTGGTGTTATAGAGGGTTGTCCGGTCTTTTATATTAATGCTATACCGTACATTTTAGTTCCTTATATAGTTTTTTGCAATCTTCTGCTTCTTCTGTTGCTTTTTTTCAAATTTTGTGTAGATAATTATGGAGCCTGCGGATGAAAATGGGAAAAAAGGATGATTTATCCGTAGAAAATCATTGGCGCCTACCGCTGATATAAAAGCAAGTTGGATTTTAGTCCGTAGAAATCAGATGCTTTCTACGGATACATTCAAAGGCTCTATGAATATGAGCGGTAGAGAGGTACCAAAATCTACGGATGCATCCAAAGGCCCCATGAATATGAGCGGTAGAGAGGTGTGAAAATCTACGGATGCATTCAAAGGCCCCATGGATATGAGCGGTAGAGAGGTACCAAAATCTACGGATGCATCCAAAGGCCCCTATAGATATGAGCGGTAGAAGGGAGTTACATGATTGGATAATAATAAAGATTAAGGGATGCTTGATCGGATGAGTACAAAGAAAATTAGATCAATAGCTGTGTGTCTATGTTATAATATTAAAAAGTAGAAAAAATGGATATACTATAAAAAACAAGGAGGAAGAAACATGGCTGCAAAACATGTGACGACGGAACAATTTTATGATCTTTTGCGGGGAGAACGACCGGTACTTGCTGATTATTGGGCACCCTGGTGCGGATATTGTCAGAGGATCAGTTCTGCTTACGATAAGATCGCAGAGGAATATCAGGATCAGCTGGAAGTTGTAAAGATCAATATTGATGAAGAAGTACAGTTATCGGAAGATGAAAAAATCGAAATTATTCCAACGCTGGTGCTGTACCAGGGTGGAAATGTGCTCGGATCGATCACAGCGCCGGGTTCGAAGGCTGAGATCAACGAATTTATACAGACAACCATGAAAAAGACGGATACAAAAGAAAAAAAGGAAGCACAGATTTATGATATGGCTGTGATCGGCGGCGGACCGGGTGGATATACAGCAGCGATGTATGCTGCACGTGCCGGCCTGAATACGGTCTTACTAGAGAAACTTTCGGCTGGAGGCCAGATGGCACTCACGCATCAGATTGATAATTATCCGGGATATGAAGATGGCATCGACGGTATTTCTCTGGCAGAAAAAATGCAGCAGGGAGCAGAGCGGTTTGGTGCGCGGACAGAGATCGCGGAAGTGTTATCCGTTGATTTAAACAAAGAGCCAAAGGTGATCGAAACAACGGAAGGAACTTTTTATGGCAAAACAGTTGTTTTTGCAACCGGAGCGAATCCGAGAGAACTGGGAATTGAGGATGAGCAGGAACTTGTCGGACACGGCGTGCATTATTGTGCCGCATGTGACGGAATGTTTTATAAGGATAAGACGGTTGTTGTGATCGGAGGTGGCAACAGTGCGGCAGCGGATGCTATGGTATTAAGCAGGATTGCCAAAAAAGTGATCCTTGTACATCGAAGAGATACGTTGCGTGCTACACAGATTTATCATGAACCGCTTATGAAGGCAGAAAATATTGAGTTTCGCTGGAACAGCGTGGCTGTACAGCTGATCCATGATGAAAAGATTACCGGAATAAAAATACAAAACGTTCAGACGAAGGAAGAAACGGAGATCACTTGTGACGGTGTGTTTATCAGTGTCGGCAGAAAGCCTGCAACGCAGCTTGTTCAGGGACAGCTTGATCTTGACCGGGCTGGTTATATTGTTGCGGATGAAACAACGTGTACAAATATTTCTGGGGTTTATGCGGTTGGTGATGTCCGTCAGAAAGATCTGCGCCAGGTAGTAACGGCAGTGGCAGACGGTGCAGTTGCAGTTCATCATGCAGAAGAATATCTTGCCGCACAGGTATAAAAGAATAAGAAGTAAATCGATAGATAAAAAATCCAGCCTTGAAAGGCTGGATTTTTGGATTGTATTTGAAAAGAGAGGATAAAAATATATGAAAAACTATTTTGTAAATGTCGAGGTGTCATTTACTATGGTTTTATTATATTTTTTTTCACTTTGAAAATCAATTTTTTAACTCTAAACTTTTATAAAGAATCCGTAAACAAATCTAAAGGAAATCTTGTTTTTCTTAGTTTCTTCTTACGATTCGGGATTAAAAAACAGATGATCCGGAACCCGCTCGCGATACCGGTCAAGAATCTCCTGCAGAGTGATCAGCTAAGATTTTTGGCATAACAGATTGGTTTTAAATCGTGCTGGATTAAAAATTCATTGATTTTCACGATGTTCCATTCTTTCTGATTGATCATCAACATGATCGCGGCATCGCGAGGAACTTTAGAGTATAATTCTCCTGATTTGGCAATCCGAAGTGCATGTTGTGTATATTCCAGATTCATGTGAGCCCCAATGCAGAGCGCCAGCAAATGGTCTCTCGAGGGCTTTTTCTTTTTGCCGTTTAAAATTTCATATCCATAATTACGTGCGATCAGACTGTTTTTGATAATCTCGGCCATAGAAAGATGGTGTTTTTTCATGTATAAGTTGAAAAAATCATAAAGTGACGGCGCTTGTTTCAGTTGAAACAGATAATCGGAAAAATCTTCTTTGGAAATGGATCGTAAACGTTTATTCAGGCGCTCGGTTGTTGATTCGCTCATTCTGTCGTCCTCCTGTTATTTTTCATCCGTTTACTTTATGATACAATAAGAAATAAAAGCTTACAAGAAAATGTTGGAAATGGAGAGATTATAAGATTGTTATGACATTAGAAGAAGAATTTCAATTATCTTGTTATGAAGAATTGACAACATTAGATAAAGAAAAACAAGTATATCTGGTCAAGGAAAAGTCAACCGGAAGAATCCTTGTAAAAAAGAAAGTCTCATGTCCGCATCCGGAAATTTATACGATACTGCAAAAAGAAAAATTTCCAGGGATTCCTGCAATTTATGAAATCATACCTGATGGGGAGAGTGTGATCCTGATTGAAGAATATATACATGGGTGTTCGTTAAAGACGATACTGGAGCAGCATGGCTGTTTTCGTGAAGAAGAAGCAGCGAGGATATGGAAAACGCTTTGTGATATTTTGAAAAATCTTCATCATCATGAACCGATGGTGATTCACCGTGATATTAAACCATCGAATCTTATGCTGAGTTATGAAGGAAATCTGTATCTGATTGATTTTAATGCCTCCAGATTGTATGTCGAAGGGAATCATCAGGATACGGAATTAATCGGAACTTATGAATATGCAGCGCCGGAACAATATGGATTTTGTCAGACGGATTCCAGATCAGATATTTATGCATTGGGTGTAACAATGAATGAGCTTCTTACAGGAAGTTATCCAAATAAACGGATGCCGGATGGAAAGCTCGGCAGAATCATTGCAAAATCTACACATATGGATCCGGAACAGAGATATCAGACGGTTGAAGAATTGGAATACGATCTGAATCATGAGGCGGGAGAGCGAAAGAGATTTCCATCAAAGAAGCAATACTACCCACCTGGTTTTCGAACCGGCACCTGGTGGAAGATGTTGATCGCAATCATCGGATATGGATTTTGTGCTGCGGTATTTCTGTCTATGGAAAGTCAGGATGCAGCAGGGCATATGCTGACAGGCGTAAAACTTTGGTATGAACGGATCACAATGCTGGCAGGAACCTTTTTCATCATTTTCTTTCATTGTAATTATTTGGGAATCCTGGAACGCACTTTGAAACGCTTTAAACGAAATCCGATTCTCTTTCGATGTGCGCAGGTTGTTGTGACGATACTTTGGTATATCGCGCTCATTGGAATGATGGTGATCGTTCAAGATATTATCTGGTAAGCTGATTTGAAATGTACGCTGTCAGCGTACCAATTTGCCTGCTTTTTTTGTTATTTTATAAGAAAAACATCAGGAGGAGATTATGAAAGAGAAAAAAGGCGGTAAATTAAAGTGGATCATTCTTATTGTGATAGCAGTGATTATTCTGGGGACTGTTTTTGGTGGAGACAGTACGGACGAGGATGGAAGTTCCAGTGCAAAAAGTGATACGAAAACAGAGCAGGAAATTACGTATAAAAAGGTATCAGCAAAAGAACTGTCAGAAGCATTGAGTAAGAATGCGGCAAAGGCTTCTAAGGAATATAAAGATCAATACTTAGAGATAACGGGAGAGCTGAGTGTGATTGACAGTCAAATGAGCTATATCAGTATTTCAAGTGGTGAGCTTGATCTGACGAATATTCAGTGCTATATCCAAAATGAAGACCAGGAGGAGAAGATCCTGGAAATGGAGCAGGGAGATGAAATCACGGTAAAAGGCAAATGTACAGATGTAGGGGAAGTATTAGGATATGCTATAGATATGGAGAGTGTTGAATAATTGATGAAGAACACCTTTTCTCGGACGCAGGATGAACTGCCATAAACAGGACATAAAGCAATCCGGATTTTTCGAAACAGCCGCACGGAAATGCACTGTCGTTCAGACAGTCCGTGCGGCTATGTTCCTATACGGAGCAGAGCTTTTGTGATTTCTGCTTGACAGAAGATAGGGGATATGTTATCCTACTTTCGACGAGATTCGTTGAAAGGGTTGGATTATGGCGTATAAAACAAAACAGTTAAAGAAATTCCATATACAGACAATTAAAAACTTTTTTTATCAGGAAAAAATCGGAAATAAAAACATTCTTTCCGAACAGACTGGAATTTCCAAAACCACTTGTACAACGATTTTAAAAGAATTGTTGGAAGAGCAGTTTATTGTTCAGATTGAAAATAATGCGTCTACAGGTGGACGGCCGAGTAAACAATATCAGTTAAATAAAGATTATGAGCATTACTGTCTGATGTATTTTAAATCCGGAGATCAGATGGAAATCGAGATTGAGGTGAGAAACCTGTATTCAGAAAAAATCAGTCATGAAAAAACGACATTTCCGGTTTGCACAGACGAACATATCTATCAGATGACAGACCGCGTGTTTGAACGAGATGACCGGATCAAGGGCATTGCGGTCAGCATTCCGGGTGTGATCGATCAAAAAGGGCAGATTTTATCATGTGATATCGATGAACTGAAAAATCAGAATCTTGGTCGGATGTTTGGAGAGAGATATGGCATTGGCGTAATTGTTGAAAACGATGTAAATCTGGCGGTAGTCGGATGTTATCGGGGAGAAGAAAGTCTGGCATTTTTGTATCAGCCAAAACGAATGTACAGTGGATGTGGTCTGATGCTGAATCATCAGCTTTATAAAGGAAGTACACTGTTTGCCGGTGAAGTGGGATATTTGGCAGGATGCGCGGGAAGTCAGCCAAAAGACAGAGAAAGTGCCAAAAAGATCCTGATAGAACAGATTACAGCATTGATCTGTATTATCAATCCGGAAACAATTGTGATCCATTCGGATTATGATATTAAGGCTGAAGAAATCTGGGTGGAATTGGAAACATTTATTGAAATACGGCATTTGCCGATGATCCGGATGACGGAGGGATTAGATTCTTATATTTTTGACGGCTTAATGGAAGCAGTCGTCGATATACGAAAAGAACGATTTCATATGGAAGATGGAAGGAAGGTGCAGTAGGTTGAAAAATTATATTGATTTACATATACATAGTAAATACAGTGATGATGGGGAATATACGCCGGCACAGTTAGTTGAGATGTGCGAGGAAAAAGGAATCCGCATTATGGCGCTTGCCGATCATAACACAGCAGAAGGCGTTTTGGAAGCAAAAAAAAGAGCAGAAGAACTTGGTATTTGTCTTATTCCGGCAGTGGAAATTGACTGTACCTACCGGGGCGTTAATCTTCATGTTGTAGGATATGGGATTGATGAAAAGAGCCGGGAAATCAGAGAATTGTATTCGAATATTTACCGGCAGGAAAAGGAACTTTCTATGAAGAAGGTTGAATTAACAAGGAATCTTGGCTTTGAGGTAACAAAAGAAGAATTGGATCGTTTGTCGGACAATGGTGTGTATACTGGGGAGATGTTTGGAGAAGTGATCCTGGCAAAAAAGGAATATGCAGATCACGCGCTTTTAAAACCGTATCGAAACGGGGGCAGCCGGAGTGATAATCCATATGTTAATTTCTATTGGGATTTCTATGCACCGGGAAAACCATGTTATACAGAAGTAAAGTTTCCAACGCTGGAAGAGATTGTCCGGCTGATCCATCAACAGGGCGGCAAAGCTGTATTAGCACATCCGGGGATCAATCTGAAAAACTGTCCGCAGTTATTTGATGAAATGATGAAAGAGACGCCGCTGGATGGGGTGGAAGCTTTCAGTAATTATCATGATGAGAAAACCGTTGATCATTATTATAAAAAAGGAAAGAACCATAAAATCATGATCACGTGTGGAAGTGATTTTCACGGCAAGACGAAACCGTCGATCGGTTTGGGAGAATGCCGTTGTCCTTATGATGAGGAATTCATTGAGAATTCTTTAAAAAAATATAACCTGATAAAACTCTAAAATAACACGGCAGACACGCTTGACAAAATTGTGTCTGCCATATAAGGGGAATTGGCAGTTAAGCGGTAATCACCTGAATATGATGTTTATCAAGGAGTTCCTTTGTTTCATTTGAAATATGTCCATCGGTGATCACCGTCTTAATCTTATTTTTTAAGTTTAATGGAACGGTTCCACGACGGTGGAACTTTTCACTTTCCGTTAATATAACGACCTGATCCGCCTGGATTGCCATATCGCGGACTGCCTGAGCGCGCATTTGATCCTGATTGGTAAATCCGGTCTGTTCGGAATAACCGTCTACACCGATAAAAAAGTAATCAACATAGAAGTTTTCCGCGCATTGGCGTACCATCGGGCCGACAAGTGCCTGGGAATCCTGCTGATAAATACCACCCATTAAGATGATCTGACAGTTGGATTTTCTGCGGATATAGTCAGCGATAAATGCGCTGTTGGTGATGATCGTCAGATTCTTTTTGCATTCCGTTAAAGTATCGGCCAGGATCGCGCAGCAGCTGCCGCTTTCAATCATGATCGTATCGCCGTCATGGACGAGGGACGCCGCTGTTTTGGCAATAATGGTCTTTTCTTCATAATGATAGGCAAGGCGGCCGAGAATGTCGTTTGTTGTAGCGAGAATTGCAAACCCATGTTCTCGTTTTACGATGCCTTTTTGTTCCAGATTATCCAGATCTTTTCGAATTGTTACCTGAGAAACATTTAGCTGCTCGGCAAGGGCCGCAACTTCTATTTTTTCGTATTTTGTCAACAGTTCCAATATCTGATTGATTCTTTTTTTCACAGATCTTCTCCTTTTTGATGCTTTTTTAGAAAAAGCAGTCCAGCCCTTTTTTTAAGAAGATTTTTTGATAATCGGCAAGATCTTCCGGATGGAGGGCAGGAACGTCTTTTAATTCATAGTTTCGGTCAAGAAGCTTATATTTATTTTCTCCAAATTGGTGGAATGGCAGCAATTGTACTTTCTTTAATCCGATCTGAAGCAGAAGGTCGCTGAGTCCTTCGGCATCTTTGAGTTCTGCATTAAATCCGGGGATTACCGGGATTCTTGGCAGGATTTCTAATCCATTGTCGTATGCCCATTTCAGATTTTCAATAATCTGTTCGTTATGCACCTTTGTTCCTTCAAAATGTTTATCTGAATCATAGTGCTTTACATCATATAATAGGAGATCAAACATCGGAGCAAGGTGTCGGAACGTATCTGAATCAACGTAACCGGTCGTTTCAATTGCCATGTGGATATGATTTTTTTTAAGTTCCCGGATCAGAGCTTCTACAAATTCCGGCTGACACATGCCTTCCCCTCCGGAAATGGTAACTCCTCCTCCGCTTTCCTCATAAAAATCAATGTCTTGCAGACAGGTGTGAACGACCTCCTCCAGGTTTTTTTGTTCTCCTTCATGAGAGAGGGCACGCTGCGGACAATTTTTGATGCATTGCAGGCATCCGACACAGGATTCATCGTTAATGTGCACAGTTTTGTCAAAAGAAATGGCATGCTGGGGGCAGATGTGGACGCATGTCTGACATTGAACGCATTTTTTTTCATCATAAAGAATCTGGATATCGCTGCTCTGTGATTCCGGATTGGCACACCAGTCACATTTTAGTGGACAGCCCTTCAAAAATACTGTTGTACGGACACCGGGACCGTCATGAATAGAGAACTTTTGTATATTAAAGATATTTCCTTTCATTTTTATTTTATACTCGCTTTCCTTTTTTTATCATCTTACCATAAGGATAGCAAAAAGTAAAATAATAATTTCAAACAAAAACAAAATTAGTTTCGAATGAAAGTTTATAGAGAAAATATCTTGACAAGAAGGGAAAATATGGTACTATTTAATCAAAAGAAACTTTCAAATGAAATTTTAAAAAGGAGCTGCGTAAGAACTATGAAAAATGTAGAACATTTCGGTGATCTGACCCCAAGAATGAGTGCTTTTCGTGAACAGGTTTTAGATAAAAAACCGTATATCAGCGCGGAAAGAGCACTGCTCGCTACAGAAAGTTATAAACAGAATCTAAATCAGCCAAGTGTCATGAAGCGTGCGTTGATGTTGAAAAATATACTTGAAAAAATGACGATTTATATTGAAGATGAAACGATGATTGTCGGGAATCAGGCGGAATCGAATAAAGATGCTCCTATTTTCCCGGAATATACGATGGAATTCGTGATGAATGAATTGGATCTTTTTGAAAAACGTGATGGTGATGTTTTCTATATTACAGAAAAGACGAAAGAAGATCTTCGTTCGATCGCACCGTTTTGGGAAAACAATAATCTCCGTGCGAAAGGCGGTGCCCTTCTTCCAAAAGAAGTCGATGTCTATATGGAAACCGGATTGTTTGGCATGGAAGGTAAGTTGAATGCCGGAGACGCCCATCTTGCGGTTGATTATGAGCAGGTGTTAAAAACCGGCTTAAAGGGATTTGAAGATCGCACAAAAGAAGCAAAGGCAAATCTTGATCTGACAATTCCGGAAAGTATTGATAAGTATGCTTTCTATAATGCTGTTCTGATTGTCATCGAAGCTGTCAAAACATATGCGGAACGGTTTGCTGCACTCGCAGAAGAAAAAGCACAAACAGCAGAAGAACCAAGAAAAGCAGAATTGCTGGAAATTGCACGTATTTGTAAAAAAGTACCGTATTATCCGGCCGAGACATTCAGAGAAGCGATCCAGTCAGTATGGTTTATTCAGTTGATCCTGCAGATTGAATCAAATGGACACTCCCTTTCTTATGGACGCTTTGACCAGTATATGTATCCATATATGCAGCATGATATTGACAGAGGCCTGATCACAGAGGATGAGATCGTAGAATTGCTGGATAATCTCTGGATCAAGACATTAACGGTAAATAAAGTAAGAAGCCAGGCACATACACTTTCCAGTGCAGGAAGTCCGATGTATCAGAACGTAACGATCGGAGGACAGACAACAGATAAAAAGGATGCGGTAAACCGTTTAAGTTTCCTCGTATTAAAATCCGTTGCACAGACAAGGCTTCCGCAACCAAACTTGACAGTCCGCTATCATGCCGGTCTGAATAAAGAATTTATGGATGAAGCAATTGAAGTCATGAAGCTTGGAACCGGTATGCCGGCTTTTAATAACGACGAAGTGATCATTTCTTCTTTTATTGAAAAAGGAGTGGCAGAAGAGGATGCTTATAATTATTCTGCCATCGGCTGCGTTGAGACAGCAGTTCCTGGAAAATGGGGATATCGTTGTACCGGAATGAGCTATATCAACTTCCCGAGATTGCTTCTTGCGGTTATGAATAACGGTGTTGATGTAACGACAGGAAAACGTTTTGTAAAAGGATACGGATATTTTAAAGATTTTAAATCTTATGAAGAATTGATGGATGCATGGGATAAATCCCTGCGCGAACTGACTCGTGCCAGTGTGATCGTTGAGAATGCGATCGACCTTGCTTTAGAAAGAGATGTACCGGATATTTTATGTTCTGCACTGACACAGGACTGTATCGGACGGGGTAAAACGATCAAAGAAGGCGGCGCTGTGTATGATTATATTTCCGGACTTCAGGTTGGAATTGCCAATATGGCAGACTCCCTTGCTGCGATCAAAAAGCTGGTATATGAAGAAAAGAAAATCACACAAGAAGAGCTTTGGAATGCAATGCAGGATGACTTTACAAGTCCGGAAAGCAAAAAGATCCAGAATATGCTGATCTATGATGCTCCAAAGTATGGAAACGATGATGATTATGTTGATCAGCTCGTTGTAGATGCATATGCAACTTACATCGATGATATTAAACACTATCCGAATACCCGATATGGCAGAGGTCCGATCGGTGGTATTCGTTATGCAGGTACTTCCAGTATTTCAGCGAATGTCGGACAGGGAATGGGAACTGCAGCTACTCCGGATGGAAGACATGCGAAGACACCGCTGGCAGAGGGATGTTCTCCAGCACATGCGATGGATCAGAACGGTCCGACTGCGGTATTCAAATCCGTATCCAAACTCGATACGCATGAAATCACAGGAGGTGTATTATTAAACCAAAAAGTAACACCGGCAATGTTATCCACAGAAGAAAATAAGACGAAGCTGATCATGATGATCCGTACATTCTTCAACCGCCTGGAAGGATATCATGTTCAGTACAATGTTGTGGATAAAGCAACACTTTTGGATGCACAGGCTCATCCGGAACGCCACAAAGATTTGATCGTTCGTGTCGCAGGATACTCCGCATTCTTTAATGTTCTTTCAAAACAGACACAGGACGATATTATCGGAAGAACGGAACAGACGTTATAAAGAAAAGATTCTTACGGGAACTGTCGGATAATAACATGTTTTAACCCGATGCCCCATAAAGACATCTCCCGCAGAAATTCCATGTTATCATGGACTCTTCTGTGGGAGATGTCTTTTTTCAAATTTTTTGTTCTGCGTTTTTGTTTTACCGGTTTTTCATTCCGGTCAAGTTCATTGCATTATGAAAAAGATTGATTTATAATGAAATATAATGTAGTTTTCGGAGGATGGATGAGGAGGATTTTCATGGAACAGAAGAAACGAATTTTTGGAAAATATTGGATATCTGTTGGTAATTATGATTGGGGATGTTCGGTTGATAAAGCGGTTCTGACACTGGAAGAGCCGGTGAAAGGAATAAATCCCGCCCGCTTAAATGTCATAGAACGAAAAATGGTAACGGATGAATCGACGCCGGCATTTGATACTTATGAAAAAAATGTGAATAGAACGGTCGTTGATGCATATCCGTGCGATCAAAATGGTGAGAGATGCGAAGGAGAATCCTCTTATCTGGCAGTTGAATTGTATGCTGGTCCGAAGGAAGGATCGCCGCTTGTTTGCACGACAAAATATCAGATTTTTATTTGGAGCGATCCCTATGAGCTTTTGTTTGATTATGACGGAGAATATATGCTTTCGATCGATCCGGTGTATACGAAAAAAATAACAGCAGCAGATATGTTTGAAAAGAAAAGTTATACGACAGATCAGGGGATTACGTATGACTATGCAGCATATTCTCCTGAACAGAAAACGGATCTTTTGTTTGTATGGCTGCATGGGCTTGGTGAAGGTAAGATGGATGGCAGTGACGTTTATCTGCCTCTGCTCGGAAGAAAGGGATGTACGATGGCTGGAAAAGCGTTTCAGGAAACAATAGGAGGAGCACATATTCTTGTACCGCAGTGTCCAACTTATTGGATGGATGCGGATGGGAAGCGTTCAAATTTCGCCGAAGGGGCAATCCAGGCAGATGGAACCTCTTATTATACGGATTCGCTGGATCAGTTTATCGATTGGTATGCAAAAAAAGTGGGCGCCGGGAAAATCGTTTTAGCAGGATGTTCTAACGGTGGATATATGACGTTAATGCTTTGCATCAACCATCCGGAAAAATATCGGGCAGCTGTTCCAATCTGTGAGTCTGTGCCGGATGCAAAAATCAGCGATGAGAGTATTAAGCGACTGACTCAAGTTCCTCTTTATTTTGTTTATTCGAAAGACGATCCGATCGTTGTTCCAAAGCTTCATGCGATTCCGACGATTGAACGGTTGAAAAAGGCGGGATGCAGGGATCTGCACGTGTCTGTTACAGATCATGTAGTTGATACTTCCGGAAAATATAAGGATAAAGATGGAAATCCATATCAATATATGGGACATTTGTCATGGATCTACTATGATAATAATGAAACGGATGATGGAACCGGACTGGCCGCATGGAACTGGATTGCAGAGAAAATAAAAGATAATGAATAATATTTTGGAGGTTTGTATATGTATATGGAAGAAGTTACGTTAAATAATGGAAGAAAAATACCGAAAATCGGACTTGGTATGTGGGATACTTATGATGAGGAAGCAGCACAGGCAGTTGCGACAGCATTACAGCTCGGATACCGTCGGATCGATACGGCAATGTTTTATAAAAATGAACCGGAAGTCGGACGGGGAATTCGAATGAGCGGTGTTCCAAGGGAGGAAATTTTTGTATCGACGAAGATCTGGTTTACCGATATGGAAAAAGATAACGTCCGTGCAACATTTGAAAAGAGTTTGGAAAATCTGCAGCTGGATTATATTGATATGTATATGCTGCACTGGCCGATGGGAGATGTAGCAGGCTCCTGGGAAGTACTGGAAGATCTTTATGAAGAGGGAAAAGTAAAAAGTATCGGCGTATGCAATTTTCAGAAACATCATATGGAAGCATTATTAAAGAGCGCTCGGATTAAGCCGATGATCAATCAGATTGAAAGTCATCCGACATTTTCTCAGGACGCACTCGTGCAATACTGTTTTGAAAAAGGCATTCAGCCGGAAGTCTGGAGTCCGCTTGGAAGGGGTGATGATCTGAATCATCCGGTGATTCAAAAGATTGCAGAAAAGTACAACAAGACAACGGCGCAGATTATTTTACGGTGGCATTTGCAGCGAGGAGTTACGATGATACCAAAATCCGTGAAGAAACACCGCATGCTGGAAAATACAGATGTTTTTGACTTTGCGCTGACGGAAGAAGAAATGAAACAGATTCTTGCTCAGGAAACCGGTGTTCCGCGCGGGGGATATCGCGATGAATATACGTGGGAATAAAAGGTCAGCAGGAAAGGCACACATATGAGACGTGAGATCACAATAGAAAATATCCGTGCAAATCTGATAAAAGAATATGGGACAAAGCCGATTCGTAAGGCAAAGATCTCAATTGCGGCAGGAATTTTGATTGCCATACTCTGCTTTGCAACCGGGAGACTATCGGGAACAGTTGTTGGGGTGATCTTTGCAGCGATTGGGGGAACAGAACTTTTAAAAGCGAACAGAATCCGAAAAAAGATTGAGACAGATCATCTGATCGTTCGAGAAGGACGATGCATTGAGAAGAAGATCAAATCCGGCATTGGCGGTCCGAAGCGGTATTTTTATTTTACCAAAAAAAGCTATTTTATTGCGACGGATCAGGACATTCGTCTGTGGGAGAAAACGCACATCGGGGATAAATTTTATCTGATTTCTTTCCAGGATTCACAGGAAATTAAAAAGGTATATCCACAGAATATTTTAAAGTATGTGAACAAGTGACAGACAATCCGGGGAATCTGTGCTAAAATAATGTGAGAAATATAAAACTGTTTCGAAATGGAGGAATGATCTTGAAGATTAAAGAAAGAATTCATGGTAAACAGGAGAAGGAACAGGAGAAAGAAGTCATCGTAGAACTCAGAAGATTCGATCCCGATCCAAAGACCGGGCTGACAAAGGAGCAGGTAAAAGAACATCGGATGGCCGGTGCCCTTAACAAAAAGACGGATTCTTCTACGAAATCCGTAAAAGAAATCATTTATTCGAATATTTTTACGTATTTTAACTTTATATTTTTTATTTTGACAATATTACTGCTGATCGCGGGTGCTTTTCGTGATCTGACTTTTTTGCCAATTATTATTGCCAATACGTGTATTGGTATTTATCAGGAGATACGGTCAAAGAGGGTATTGGATCGCTTATCCATTCTGAATGCTCCGAAAGCAAGTGTTCTTCGGGATGGTGAAGTAAAAGAAGTCGCATCGGAAGAACTGGTCCTGGATGATATTGTGATTTTTTCGGCAGGCAGTCAGATTCCGGCAGATGCGATTGTGCTTGAGGGAGAAGTCTCTGTTAACGAATCTCTGATCACCGGGGAATCCGATGAGATTGTAAAACAAACCGGGGATACCTTACTTTCCGGAAGCTTTATCGTATCCGGAAAATGTTCCGGAAAATTAGAAAAAGTTGGAAAAGATTCATACATTTCGAAACTTGCATTAGAAGCAACGAAGACAACGGATGTGGAACAGTCGGAGATGATCCGTTCGTTAAATCGTCTGTTGAAATTAGTAGGAATGATCATTCTTCCAATTGGAATCGTTTTATTCGTGCAGCAATTTGTGTTTGGAGATATGCCGTTTCAGACAAGTGTGACCAGCATGGTAGCGGCTGTGATCGGCATGATTCCGGAAGGATTGTATTTGCTTGCTACAGTGGCAATGGCTGTTAGTGCCATGAGACTGGCAAAGCAGCAAGTTCTGCTCCACGATATGAAATGTATCGAAACACTTGCGAGAGTCAATGTGTTGTGTGTTGATAAAACGGGAACGATTACAGTTCCGGAGATGGAAGTGAGCGGACTGGAAATTGCCGGACAAAAAGAAGAGGAAGAGATTCGGCAGATCGTATCCGACTTTGCAGCGAATATGGAAGCGGATAATGCGACAATGGAAGCAATGAAACAGTATTTTACCCAGTCTTCCGGTGTTCAGGCGGAAAAGATTTTCTCCTTTTCATCAGAAACAAAATACAGTGCGGCAATTCTGTCGGGTGTGAATTATGTGTTAGGTGCTCCGGAGTTTGTACTTCGAGATGATTATGAGGAATATGCCGAAACGATAGAGCAGTACAGTTTAAACGGGTATCGAGTTCTTGTATTCGGAACGTATGATGGGGAACTGTCTGGAAAACCATTGACTGATCAAGTTCATCCCATCGTATTTATTTATTTGTCGAATGCGATCCGAAAGGGAGCGGTGGAAACGTTCTCTTATTTTGCAGAGCGTGGAGTAGAGATAAAAGTGATTTCCGGTGATAATCCCGGAACAGTTTCCGAAATTGCTAAAAAAGCAGGAATTGCAAATGCAGAAAAATATATTGATGCTTCAACGTTAGAAACAAAAGAAGCAGTTTATGAAGCGGCAGATCAGTATACGATATTCGGCAGAGTAACGCCGCGGCAAAAACGGCAGCTGGTAAAGGCATTAAAACAAAAAGGAAATACGGTTGCCATGACCGGAGACGGCGTGAATGATGTTCTTGCATTAAAAGATGCGGATTGCAGTATTGCCATGGCGTCCGGAAGCGAAGCGGCATCACAAGTTGCGCAGCTTGTGCTTTTGGATTCTGATTTTTCACGTATGCCATCCGTTGTCATGGAAGGACGCCGCGTTGTTAATAACATTCAGAGAACGGCTAGTCTATATTTAGTAAAGAATATTTTTTCCATGCTTTTGGCAATTTTTTCGATGATCTTGATGCTGGACTATCCATTGGAACCTTCACAGATTTCACTGATCAGTATCTTTACGATCGGGGTGCCATCCTTTTTCCTTGCATTGGAACCGAATAAAAACAAGATTCAGGGAAAATTTATGTCTAATGTCATGATCAAGGCATTGCCTGCCGCATTGACAAACTTTATTGTCGTCAGCGGACTTGTTATGTTCTGCCGGGAATTTCAGGTGGATGCGGAATGTGTATCAACTTCCTGTACGATTCTTGTTACGATCGTCGGATTTATGGTTTTATACCGGATCGCACAGCCGATGACAAAAGGACATGTTCTGTTGATCATAGCGATGATCGCCGGATGGCTGTTTTGTATGTTGTATGTCAGCCATCTATTCTCGATCACGAGCATTTCCAGACAATGCGCAATGCTCCTGGTGATCTTTGCGATTATTACAGAGCCGGTATTTCGCTATTTATCGATGTTTACAGAATTTATCAGAAAAATATCAACGAAATTAAAGAGGTAGCAACAAATGAAAATAGGTATTTATGATTCCGGGATCGGAGGACTGTCGGTGCTGCATCAGGCAAGAAAGATGCTGCCGGGTGCAGAATTCCTTTATTATGCGGACGAAAAACACGTACCTTATGGAGAAAAAACAAGAGAAGAGATCAAAGGATATGTAGAGGAAATCCTGAATTTCCTGATCGATCACGGAGTGGACGCAGTTGTGATCGCATGTAATACCGCTACGAGCGTAGCAAAAAAAGAATTTCGCAATACCTTTTCCGTTCCGATCGTGGGAATGGAACCGGCGGTAAAAAAAGCCGTGCGGATGCAGCAGGATGAAACAAAACGCATTTTTGTTACGGCAACTCCGATCACGATCTACGGAGAGAAACTCGATCATCTGATCGAGCAGGTGGATGCTCATCATAAGGTGGACAAATATCCACTGCAAAAACTTGTCAGATTTGCGGAACGCTGTAATTTTGACAGTCCGGAAATTGATGAATACCTGAGAAATGAATTAAAGGGATTTGATTTTGACCGATATGAGTACATCGTATTAGGGTGTACACATTTTAATTACTTTAAAGAACATTTCCGTACCGTTTTCGGAAAAGATGTTCATTTTGTAGACGGAAATGAAGGAACCGTTCGTCAGTTGATGCGGGTACTTCCGAAAGAAGCATATGAGCGCAAAGACAAGCCGGGAACTACGTACTATTATTCCGGACGGCTGGTCAATGATTATGAAAAACATCAGATTCAGAGATATATGGATCAGTTGGATAAAATGTATGATATTAATTAAAATATAAAAAGAACCCTGTTTCTTAGCTGCCTTGAGACAGCTTGTGAAAATAGGGTTCTTTTTATTTGCGTGAGGGTATAGGGCAAGAAAAATTACATTTATAAAATTCGTTTTTAAGGCTTAAAATTACTTGAACATACTTTTAAATGAGCATATAATTTATGATAGAAAGCAGTGACTTATGATTAAAGGCGGCATTTGAAATGAAATTAAAGATGAATCAGAAACAGATACAACAGAAACGGAAATTGCTCTTGGATATTATCGTATTTGCGTTTTTTGGGTTGATCCTCTTTTTTTATGTGAAAGCATTTCTTATATATCGAGAGGATTATGGAAAACATCGAATGATCATTGGGGCGACGTATATGACGATGAACAATCAATTTTATACAGCGATAAATAACGAGATTAAAAGTGCAGTAGAAGCAAAAGGGGATAAATTGATTACTTTGGATCCTGCATTGGATCAGGAGAAACAAAATGAACAGATTCATTATCTAATTGAAGAAGGTGCGGATGTCATTATTTTAAATCCGGTCGATTGGAAAGAGGTAAAGAGTGGATTAAAAGAGGCAAAGCAAGCAGGAATACCGATTATTGTTGTAGACACAGAAGTATATGATGAAGAATATGTTACGACAACGATCGTATCGGACAATTATCAAGCAGGAACGCTATGTGCAAGAGATATGATGAAAAAAAAGGATCAGGCTAATATTCTTGTGCTTACCCATACAGAGGCTAAATCAGCAGTAGATCGTATTCAGGGATTTTTAGATATGATTACGGTAAATCCGCAATATACAGTTTTGGATTTTGTTGATACACAGGGACAGACGGAACGGACGCTTCCGAAAGTAGAACAGGCTCTGAAGGAACATCCGAATGTTGATGTTATCATGGCTTTGAATGATCCGACAGCTTTGGGGGCATTGGCGGCAATTGACAGCCTTAATTATCAAAAAGATGTGCTTGTGTATGGAGTAGATGGATCACCGGATGGAAAAAAACTGATCAATGAAGGACTGTTGACGGGTACGGCACAGCAATCTCCAAAAGTAATGGGAGAAACTGCAGTGGAAACCATTTATAAATTATTTGATCATAAAAATGTTCAAAAAAAGATTGAACTTTCAGTTGAACTGATTAATAAAAGTAATATAGAAAATTATGATGTCAGTCGTTGGCAGTAAGCAGGTGACACAATGAATGTTAAATTAAAACGGCAGAATTATTTATATTATTTATCTATGCTCATGGCGTTGATCAATTTTTTGATTTTAGTATTTCTCACGACGATCATGAATCTGACTTTGCAAAATGTAAATGAAGAGGATGGTGCCAGGAGTTTTCTCGAGAATATTACATATTTGCCGATGGAACCGATGCGAACAACAATTATAACATTTTTATCTTTTTTTACTCTTCTTGCGATTATTCGAATAAAAAGCATGGTGTTGGAGCATGATCGTGTAAAGATGATCGCATTTACAATTATAGAAATTGCGTTATGTTTGTTGATCATGCGGTGTTTATATATCTCTTATAATGGCATATTGCTGCTCGTGATCGCTGATATTGTCGTATATATCAGGGATAAGCAAAATCAGGGAGTCTTTTTATTGATCATGGGTATGCTTTATATTTTTTCTGATTATGATGT
>DVKZ01000007.1 GCA_018715775.1 Candidatus Fimousia stercorigallinarum
CATCAGATGTCTGACTCTCAAGCGCCAGCCAAGAACCGGCAAATAATACAAAGTTAAAATAATCATTGTAAAAAAACTTCTGAGATATTTCAACGGCACGAGGAACAGAAACAGAATCTATTACGATTCCCAAAGCAGGAATTCGTCTATGATTGTTCTGATTTTCCATGGTGTATTTGATCTCCTTTATTATTGCAGATTACAACGTATCTGCATCTTTTCCCAGATAGATGCAGATATCTGCACCATCTTCTACATTACCGACTTCAATCTTGGCGTTTTTAAAATATTTTTTTTTTAAATCCTGCCCCATCCCTTTTTCTTTTACCTGAATGATCGTCTGATCATAAGTTTCATCATAGTTATCCACACTGTTGATCTGATATCCGTCTCCGGTCAACTCTGATCTCCATTTGGATGCAAGTCCGTTAATGTATGCAGCATTACGAATATAAATGGATTTATCTTTTGAAGAAACCTCATTTGCTTCTGTTGTTGCCTCTGTTGTTGCTTCCGTTGTTTTTTCAGTTGTATTGCTATCTGTTGCTGCCGTTTCGCTCGAAAGATCTGAAATTAAATCTTTCGCTTTATCGATATCTACTTCAAAGACTTCATCTGTCTCTTCACCCTCAAACTCTGTGATCGTAATGTCGTCCATAGACAGCTGCGCATACACAGAAAGATAATTCTGAACATCTTCAATTGTTACATCGCTCGTACAGTTATCAAAAATCAGATTCGCAACTTCTGTTAATGAATCCGTCGTCGGCTTATCGAAAATCACGGATAACATTCCTTCTAAAACAGCCTCCACGTTCGCTATATACTCTTCCTGAGACTCATACGTACCATTGCCGCTGATCACACCCCAGGCTTGGCCTCCATTAAGTATGTGTTCTCCTTTTTCCATATGTACCGTCATCTTATTCGTATCCTTAAACGACATATTATATGGAAGATCACATTCAAAGGAATCACTATTGTTAATAAAATCCGCAAATGCAGTTTGTTCAAAATCTTCATAGGAATTTACCGTAATCCCATATGCGTTCTGAATGTTATTCACGACCCTTGTGATATCTTCTCCGTTACCGTTTTCATCAAAGGTAAACAGGTCAGAATCCGGTCTCATTAGAATAAAGGAAAGTTTTGGTGAATCCGTATTCAAAATACGGATCATCGATAATCTTCCTACTCGGATAACGGTAATATAATTCTTTTGAATCGAATTTGCAATTTCTTCTTGTTCCTTCTGCTCGGCAGCCTCCCTGTCCCTGCGGAATTTATAAGTAAAGATTGCTTTGGATCCATGATATGACGCAACTCCCGCCAGCACGATGATCAGAATCGCAGCAATCACACGAGTAACCGTCTTCTTCTTCGACTTTGGTTTCTTCTTCAAGATTCTATCTCCCTTCTTCTTTTTTCATTACATATCAGTATATCAAATCTTTTTTTTTATTTCAACACTCCTTATCATCTGAATTCATCTTTGCTATACTAATCTTAAACATAACAACAGGAAAGGAATGACTTTAAAATGAAAACTGTTATTATTACCGGCAGTTCAAGAGGAATCGGTTACTCAGCTGCACGCTTTTTCGGTCTTCATGGCTGGCAGGTTGTTATAAACAGCTGTCACAATACAAATGCCCTTTATCAGGCAGAACAAAGCCTGAAAGACTTCGGTATTTCTGTACTTGCTGTTCCGGGAGATATCGGTGATCCCGAATTTTGGATGGAACTAATGGAAAAAACTCTGCAGCGTTTTCAAACCATTGACTGTGTGATCAACAATGCCGCCATTTCCTATGTCGGATTATTGACTGACATGTCCTATAAAGAATGGGATACAATGATGAAGACAAATTTATACTCGCTTTTTTATTGTGCAAAAGCCGTTCTTCCCTCTATGGTCACCAAAAAAAGAGGATGCATTATTAACTTGACATCTGTATGGGGAGAAGTTGGAGCTTCCTGTGAAGCGGCCTATTCCGCTTCAAAAGGCGGTGTGATCGCTTTCACAAAAGCTCTGGCAAAAGAACTCGCACCCAGCCATATCAGCGTAAATGCCCTCTCTCTCGGAATGTTTGATACAGCGATGAACCGCTGTTTTTCTGATGAAGAAAAAGAAATGATCATCTCTGATATTCCTGCAGACCGCATGGGCAATCCGGAAGAAGCTGCCAAAATGCTCTTTTTACTTGCATCTGCTCCGGAATACCTAACCGGACAGATCATCCGGCTTGATGGGGGATGGATCTGATCCATCCCTTCTACAGCATTTTTGTAATATCTTCCAGCGAATCTACGATCATATCCGGCTTAATATCACTGTTTTTTACATCTTCCAAGGTTGCCTCTCCGGTCAGCACCATAATCGATGTTACTTCACTGCCATTGGCAACCGCGATATCCGTATACAAACGGTCTCCGACAATGGCAATTTCCTCTGGTTGAAATCCTGTTTCTTTTATGATATATTCCAACGTATGTCTGGATGGCTTGCCGAAGAATTCGGGCCATCTTCCGGTCGATCCTTCAATCATCTTTGCCATAGAGCCGCAGTCAGGAATAAACTCCCCTCCTTCTACCGGACAGTTCCAGTCTGGATTAATTCCAAAATAAAGGCATCCATGGCGGATCGCATGACATGCTTTTGCCATTTTTTCATACGTTAATGTTGTATCAAAACCAAGCACCACAATATCCGGATCTTCTTCTGTCAGATTCATGTCAAATGACTGAAACTCTTTGATCAAAGACGGCGTTCCGACAACATAGATGGATTTCCCTTTATAATGCTCTTTCAGATATTTGATCATCACATGACTTGAAATCATCATCTGTTCCTGGCTGATCTCAATTCCCATATATTTCAATTTATCTATATAAGCCTGCTGACTTTTTGAAGAGTTATTTGTAAAAAAATACATCTTTCTTCCGGTTTCTCGTAATTTATCTAAAAAAGCCCGTGTAAAAGGAAACAATTCATTGCCAAGATAAATCGTTCCATCCATGTCTAAAATAAAACATTTCAGCTGATTGATTTTTTTCCGCTCGTTTTGTAAACCCATCGTACTGCCCCTTTCTCTACCGCAACTGTATTATATCAAAATATATACCACAGGTTTACCATAAAGTCAATATTTTATTAACCACTGGTAATTCTTTTATGTCAATATCTTTTATCAAATATATAAATGACGCTTATATTTTTTTATGATATAATAAATAGAAGGGAGCATTAAGAATTACTAGAAAGTGAAAAACAATGAATTTTTTTAAAGAAGAAAACCGACTGGCATCTATTTTACATGTGATTGAGACAGGACCAGATACCCAGGTTGAAAAACTTGCCAGTCAACTAAGTGTATCAACAAAGACCGTAAAAAATGACATAAAGGAATTAAATGCCCTGCTAAGCGGTCATGCGACCATTGCAAATGCAAAAGGAAATTGCAAATTGATCGTTTTTGATCAAACAATTTACAATGAGATCCGGAATAAGATCTTTGAACAAAATGATCTGTTTAATTCTGTGCAAACGCGTATGGCTTATATTTTCTGGCAGCTTATGCAGTCTCAGACGCCATATCTGACCGATGATCTCTCTGAACAGATGAAAGTCGGCCGGACGACCACGATTAGTGACCTGAACCGGCTTCGCAAGATCATTAAAAAGTATGACTTGCAGATTCTCGGAAAAGCAAATACCGGTTTGCAGCTGACCGGCGATGAGATTAAGCTGCGTTTTTTTATTCTGGAAAACATTTATGAATATTTATTTTTAAATTACCCATTGGGTGCTCAGGTACGCGAACTGCTGGATAATGCAAAAAGCAGACTTTCTCTCGATGCATTAAGTTTTGGTTATTTTTACCGGTTTTTTGTTATTATGATCCACCGGATCGAGACCGGACATGCGATCTCTTTTCTGGAAGATAAATATATGGATCTATATGAGACCGATGCTTACAATATCGTAGATGAGTTTCTCTGCGAGGTAGAAGCGATCAAAGACTATCTGATCCCGCGGGAAGAGCGCATTTATTTGTGCATTTCGATTGCAGGCATGCGCACTCCGGTCAACACAAAAGAAATTGAACAGCGTATCAATATTTCCGAAAACATTGCGGATATGATCATTGAGATCATTGATAAGATCAAAGATGAACTTTCTATTACGATCATCGCAAATGAATTATTTGATGATTTTGTATATCATATGTTCTTTATGATCAACCGGTTGAAATACGGATTTCATATCCATAATCCGATGCTCGGCGAGATGAAAGACCATCACACACTGTCATATAAGATGGCAGAGATTGCAAAAGATATTCTGGAAGAAAAAGCTGAAATTAAAATGACCGAAGATGAGATGGGTTTTATGGCTGCTTATTTCAGTGTCTTTTTGATCGAACAGGAGCCACGGCAGGAACGCTGTAAAATCGCGATCATCTGCGGCAATGGAAAAATCATCGGCCGCTTGATTCAAAATCAGGTAAAACGGCTCTTTCATACGGAACCAGAATTTATCTTTTTTTATAATGGAGAGTTCAATGCTCTCCAGGCAAATGAATTTAACTACATTATAACAACAACAGATCTCAATATTCATACGGATGTCCCTGTCATCTACATGAAAGAAGTCTTTGACAGTGAATATATCCGTAAAAAATTTGAGAATATTAAATATTTAACGGATGCAGGAAGAACCATACGCAAGGGAATTGATTCCCTTGCCTTAAACTTGTTGGACGAAAGCCGTTTCTTTGTTCTGGATCCCTCCCTTTCTTATGAGGATAATGTTGATTTTATGATCAAGATCCTGCAAAGCCAGGGAGATTTAGACGATCACTTTGCTGACCGTCTCCATGAAAGGGAACAGGTCTCTTCTATGATTCTGCAGCAACATGTGGCATTTCCTCATACCTTTAACAAACTTCAAAAGCTCACCCTTGCGCTTGGTGTTTATCCGGAAAAGCCGCTTGAAGAAAAGTACAAAGACATCGAAATCGTCATTCTGCTCGGCATTCCGGATCAGATGGAAGATGA
>DVKZ01000080.1 GCA_018715775.1 Candidatus Fimousia stercorigallinarum
ATTACGATGGGAATTTACCGGGTTCCTTTGACTTGGAATATTATATTTTTTATACCCGAAGTGCTCTTACTTGTCCTGCTTAGTTTTTCGATCGGCACAGTTATGATGCATTTCGGTGTATTTGTAGAAGATTTATCGAATGTGATGTTTATTGTTCTACGATTGTTATTCTATATGTCCGGTGTATTCTATTCTTTGGAAAAGAGAATTACGGACGAATTGCTTCGTACCATTTTGCTTGATTGTAACCCGATGGCATTTATTATTAATCAGATGAGAAATTCATTGTTATATGGCAAACCGCTTGATGTAAGAATGTACTTTGTATGGCTGGTTATCAGTCTGGTGATTGGATACATCGGCATTAATCTGGTTTATCGTAATGAAAATGGATACATAAAGGTGATGTAGATGGAAAATGCAATTGAAGTAAAAAATTTAAAGATAAGATACAAAAGTTTTAAAAAGTTATCGATCAAGAGTTCTATTTTCAAATTTAAGAAAAATGAAGTAGAAGTTTTTGAAGCGGTAAAAGGAATCAGCTTTTCTGTTCCGAAAGGTCAGATCCTGGGAATTGTCGGAAAAAACGGAAGTGGCAAATCCACACTTCTTCGCGCACTTGCAGGCGTCTTTTCTGCCGATGAAGGAGAAATTAACATTTTTGATAATTCCATCTCTCTTCTGGCACTTGGCGTCGGCTTTCACAAGAAACTGAGCGGAAGGGAGAACATCCTTTTAGCTGGAATGCTTTTTGGCTTTACAGATGATGAAGTTCGTGAGAAAATGGACGAGATTATTGCTTTTGCCGATTTGGGTGAATTTATCGATAAGCCTGTCTCGACCTACTCCAGTGGTATGTATTCAAAACTGTCATTTGCGATTACGGCAATCCTGGAAACGGATATTATGCTTGTGGATGAAGTTTTGAGTGTAGGAGATACGAAGTTTAAAAGAAAAAGTTATAAAAAGATGAAAGAGCTTATTTCGAATGAAGATCGTACGGTTGTGATCGTTTCACATAACTCATCGACGATCCAGACGCTTTGTGATTCCATCTTATGGCTGCATGAGGGAAGAATTGTCATGCAGGGACCGACAGAAGAAGTACTGCCATTATATGAAGAGTTTATGGCCTGATCTTGTCGACAAACGTAAGTATATTTATAAAACAGAAGAAAAAGTGAGGATTATAGAATGAAAGGTGTACAGAGCAGACGTAGGAATTCAACCATTGATCTGATGAAATTTTTGTTTGCGTTGTTAATTGTTTGTTTTCATGGACAGAAAAATCTTCCGCTGGGAGACGGCCTGCATTTCTTCATTAATGGCCGTATCGGAGTAGAGTTTTTCTTCATTGTGTCAGGATATCTGATGGTCTGTTCTTCCGGAAGATATATAAGGGCAATGGAGTCATCAAAGGATTTCTCCATTTGGCAGAATACGATTGATTTTATAAAACATAAAATTGTCGGACTTTCTCCCAATGTTTTTCTTGCCTGGATCCTGGCATTCATGGTTGTAGTGATCGGACAGGAATGTACAGCCATGCAGGTGCTCAGAAAGTTTCTTGCAGGACTGTTTGAATGTTTTTTTATTGCTCGTGCCGGTTTTCGGGGCATTCCAAGCATCAATGGCGCAACATGGTATTTATCTGCTATGCTGATCGGGATGAGCATCTTATTTCCGATTTTAGTTAAGAAAAGAGACTTTTATGTTCACTGGTTTGCTCCATTGGGAAGTCTGCTGCTATATGGCTTTATGAGCAGCAGTTGGGACAATGGAATGGCAGGAAGCACGATGTTTACAGGGTTTGCCACAAAGGGACTGTTAAGGGCACTTGGCGGTTTACTGCTTGGGGCGGTCTGTTATCTTGTGGCAGAGAAACTAAAGTCAGTCAACTACAGGCCATTTATGAAAGTTTTATTTACGCTGTTATTGACAGGGTCCTTTGCTTTTGTATTTCGATATGTATATTCAAATAAAAATTCAAGTTTTGATTTTGTATTAGTTGCGATCATTGCGGTCGGCGTAACACTGTCCTTTGCCAACGTAAGCTATACACAATTGCTGAACCGAAATGCTCTTGTATATCATGTATGCGGCTGGCTTGGTGAATTTTCCATGAATCTGTTTTTGAGCCATGGCTACTGGTCCAATTATCTTCAGGTATTTGTACCCGGGATCACCGGAATGCAGCTGTTTCGCATCTATTTAGCAGTCGTTTTTGTGAACGCAATACTGTTGATGATCGTATCTAAACTTATTTTACATTATTGGCCTGCGATAAAAGGAATGCTGTATCGTTTGTGTATACAGGAATGACGGCACTATATAAAATACGACAGATAATCCGGAGGTAGGTATGTCAGATCCATATATTAAGAATGAGGTGTTAAGAGCAGATCTAACAGAACTGATAAACAGCCATTGTCCGATCCGTGAATTGGCGGGCGCGACAGTGCTTGTTACGGGCGCAACGGGCCTGATTGGTTCTCAAGTGGTAAAAGCAATGGCATGTGTGAATAAAGAACAGAATGCGGATATTCAGATACTGGCACTATGCAGAGATCCGAAAAAATTTGAGCAGGTATTTGATGGTCTACTGGATATGGAAAATCTGAATGCTTATTATTGTGATATTAATTCGGAAATTACTTATCAAGGAACGATTGATTATATTATTCATGGAGCGAGTCCGACCAGTTCCCAATATTTTGTTCAATATCCGGTAGAAACAATTTTGACAGCGTTAAACGGAACAAAAAATGTGTTGAATCTGGCAAGAAAAAAAGAGATAAAAGGTATGGTTTATCTTTCCTCACTGGAGGTATATGGTGTTCCGAATACGCCAAATGGAATTGTTACGGAATCTCAATTCGGGTCGATTGACCCGATGAACGTCCGAAGCAGTTATTCGGAAGGGAAACGCATGGCGGAATGTTTGTGTGCTTCTTATGCCGAAGAATATGGTGTCCCGGTCAAAGTGGCGAGGTTATCTCAGACTTTTGGCGCCGGAGTGGATTATCAGGACGGACGTGTTTTTGCTGAATTTCTGCGATGTGCTATGGAGAAAAAGAATATTATTCTGCATACAGAAGGGAAAACACTTCGTACGTATTGTTATACGAAAGACGCGGTTTCTGCTCTGTTTTATATTCTTCTTAGAGGAAAAACTGCAGAAGCCTATAATGTGACGAATCGTGATACAGCGATAACAATCCGGGATATGGCACAATATGTATGCGATATTTTTCCGGAAAGTGGTATTTCTGTAGAATTTGATATGCCGGAAAACCTGGAATCTTTTGGTTATAATCCGGAAATGGTAATCCAACTGGATACGTCTAAGATTGAGAAACTAGGCTGGAAAGCAACGGTCGATCTGAAGGAAATGTTCCTTCGTATGGCAAAAAGTTTTGTTTAGAGAAGGCTTAGAAGGCAAGATTTTCTTGACAATTAAATAAACTTATACTAAAATAACCAAGTAAATCATAATATATAAAAGCGTTGATGAAGACAGTAGCCTTATTTCAAAAGCCGGAGCGAGTCGGGGATGGTGGAAGCCTGATGTGAGTAGGAATCTGGTGAATATCACTTCTGAGCTGCCAGCTGAAAGTAAGTAGGTCAGGCCGGTGTCCACCGTTATATGGATAACATATGATTGTATGTGAAATAGGTGGTATAATGACAGCTTTTGGGCTTTCATCCTGTTTGCAGGATGAAAGCCTTTTTATTTTACAGTTTATCCATGCGTCTGGATAGGGAAGGCAGCTGAACTGTAAAAAACATGATAATGGTAAAAATCAGGAGGAAAAGAGATGTTATACAAAAAAGTGAATCCCGATATGAATTTTGTAGAACGGGAGAAGCAGACAGAAAAATTCTGGCGTGAAAATCATATTTTTGAAAAAAGTATTAAACTTCGTGAAGGATGTCCAAGTTACACTTTTTATGACGGACCTCCAACAGCAAATGGGAAACCGCATATCGGTCATGTATTGACGCGTGTTATTAAAGATATGATCCCGCGTTATCAGACAATGAAAGGGCATATGGTTCCAAGAAAAGCCGGATGGGATACCCACGGACTTCCTGTAGAACTGGAGGTAGAAAAGATGCTCGGTCTGGATGGAAAAGAACAGATTGAAGAATATGGTCTGGAACCATTTATCGACCACTGTAAAGAATCTGTATGGAAGTACAAAGGAATGTGGGAAGATTTCTCAGGTACGGTTGGATTCTGGGCCGATATGGACCATCCGTATGTAACCTATCATAATGATTTTATTGAATCCGAATGGTGGGCATTAAAACAGATCTGGGAGAAGAAATTATTATATAAAGGACATAAGATCGTTCCTTATTGCCCGCGCTGCGGTACACCGTTATCCAGCCATGAAGTAGCACAGGGATACAAAGATGTAAAAGAGCGTTCAGCGATCGTTCGTTTCAAAGTAAAGGATGAAGATGCTTATATTCTGGCATGGACAACAACACCATGGACATTACCTTCTAACGTTGCGCTTTGCGTTAATCCGGTGGAAACTTATGTAAAGGTAAAATCCGGAGATTACACTTACTATATGGCAGAAGCTCTTGTAAGCAAAATTTTAGGCGAAGATGCAGAAGTCTTAGAATCCTATACAGGAAAAGATCTGGAATACAAAGAATATGAACCATTATTTGATTTTGTATCTCCAAGCAAGAAAGCATTTTATGTAACTTGCGATAATTATGTAACATTAACAGACGGTACTGGAGTGGTTCATATCGCACCGGCCTTTGGTGAAGATGACAGCATTGTCGGAAAGAACTACGATCTTCCGTTTGTACAGCTCGTTAACAGCAAAGGTGAAATGACAGAAGAAACTCCTTGGGCAGGAATGTTCTGTAAAAAAGCAGATATGCCGATCTTACAGGATCTGGAAGACCGTGGTCTGTTATTTGATGCACCGAAATTCGAACACAGCTATCCACACTGCTGGAGATGTGATACTCCTCTGATTTACTATGCACGTGAATCCTGGTTTATTAAGATGACAGCAGTGAAAGATGACTTAATCGCAAACAATAATACGATCAACTGGATTCCGGAAACAATCGGTACCGGACGTTTCGGCGACTGGCTGAAGAATGTTCAGGACTGGGGTATCTCCCGGAATCGTTATTGGGGAACTCCGTTAAATGTATGGGAATGTGAATGCGGACATCAGCATGCGATCGGTTCCATTGAAGAATTGAAATCCATGTCCGATAACTGTCCGGATGATATCGAACTTCACAGACCATATATCGACGCCGTAACGATCAAATGTCCGCACTGTGGAAAAGAAATGCATCGTGTGCCGGAAGTGATCGACTGCTGGTTTGATTCCGGTTCAATGCCATTTGCACAGCATCATTATCCATTTGAAAATAAGGACTTATTTGAAGCACAGTTCCCTGCAGACTTCATTTCAGAAGCAGTTGACCAGACACGTGGATGGTTCTATTCTTTATTGGCGATCTCAACATTGATCTTCAATAAAGCGCCATTTAAGAACGTAATTGTTCTTGGCCATGTCCAGGATGAAAATGGGCAGAAAATGAGCAAATCCAAAGGTAATGCAGTTGATCCGTTTGAAGCATTAGAACAGTACGGCGCAGATGCGATCCGTTGGTATTTCTATGTAAATAGCGCGCCATGGCTTCCAAATCGTTTCCATGGTAAGGCAGTTATGGAAGGTCAGCGTAAGTTCATGGGAACATTATGGAATACGTACGCATTTTATGTGCTTTACGCGAATATCGATGAGTTTGATCCGACAAAATATGAATTAGAGTATGATAAATTATCTGTTATGGATCAATGGCTGTTATCCAAGTTAAATTCTGTGACAAAAGCAGTGGATGATAATTTATCCAACTATAAGATTCCGGAAACAGCAAGAGCTCTTCAGGAATTTGTGGATGACATGAGTAACTGGTATGTCAGAAGAAGCCGTAACCGTTTCTGGCAGAAAGGTATGCCGCAGGATAAGATCAATGCATATATGACACTTTATACTGCACTGGTTACGATCTGCAAAGCAGCAGCGCCGATGATTCCGTTTATGACAGAAGAAATCTATCAGAATCTCGTAAGAAGTATCGATCCATCTGCTCCGGAAAGTATCCATTTATGTGACTTCCCGGCTGTTCATGAAGACCTGATCGACCGTGAGCTGGAAGAAAATATGGAACAGGTACTGAAGATCGTTGTACTCGGACGTGCATGCAGAAATGCCTCTAATATGAAAAACAGACAGCCGATCGGCAAAATGTACGTAAAAGCAGATAAAGAATTGAGTGATTTCTATAAAGAGATCATTGAAGATGAGTTAAATGTAAAATCGGTTGAATTTACAGATGATGTATCTGCATTTACAACCTACGAATTTAAACCTCAGCTGCGTACAGTCGGACCAAAATACGGTAAATTAGTCGGCGGAATCCGCGGATATCTGGCGAATATCGATGGCAATGCTGCGAAAGCAGAGCTGGATGCAGAAGGGAAGCTTACATTTGAAGTAAATGGACAGACGATAGAACTGGCAGAAGAAGATCTGCTGATCCAGATGATCCGGATGGAAGGCTATGTAACAGAGCAGGATAAAGGTGTGACGGTTGTATTGGATACCAATTTGACAGAGGATTTAATTGAAGAAGGATTTGTCCGTGAAATTATCAGTAAAGTTCAAACGATGAGAAAAGAAGCCGGCTTCGAAGTAACCGATAAAATTAAAGTTTCGACCGAGAAAAATAAAAAAATTGCTGAAATTATCGATAAAAATAGACAAATGATTCAAAATGATGTATTATGTGAAGCGATTGAACTAACAAAAGCAGAAGGCTACACAAAAGAATGGGACATCAATGGAGAGACGGTAGTCTTAGGTGTTGAGAA
>DVKZ01000081.1 GCA_018715775.1 Candidatus Fimousia stercorigallinarum
CCGATCTGTAAATTTAATATCAATCGGCGGATATCCTGCTTTCATCAGTTCCAGATTTACAAGCAACCGCCCCGTACGACCATTACCGTCTATAAACGGATGAATGCCTTCAAATTCAATATGGAACCGTGCAAGCCTGGGAATGATATGCTCGGTGCTGTTTTTATAAGCTTCCAGCAGCTGCTCCATCTTAGGTTGAATAAGATAAGGCTGTACCGGTTCATGTTTTGCTCCCATAATTCTTACTGGAACTCTTCTGTAAACCCCACGGTCATCTTTTTTATCCGCCAGTACCAGATAATGAATCTGCTTTATCACACTCTCTGATAATGGCACCTGTTCCTTTACCAGATCCCGTACAAAATAAAAAGCTTCTTTATGTCCGACCGCCTCCATATGGTCTTTAAGAGGTTTTTGATCAATCGTGAGACCACGCAGCACCATATCTGTTTCCCGCAAGGTCAGCGTATTACCTTCAATCGCATTGGAATTATAGGTATACTCCACCACAAATTCTTCTGTAAGACGCTCTACCTCTCCTTCTGTCAATGGGCGCCTGGTGTCCAATTCTGCTTTCTTTCGGTCAATCATCTCTAACAGACTTTCCGCAGACCTATATCGACCATCCTCCGGTTTCTTTGCCTCTTCCGGAATCTTCCAACTACGTCCCTCACGGATAACTCCCTGGATTTTTCCTTCTGAGCATAAGATTCGTACTCTTCTGTCTGAAATTCCCCACTTCTCTGCTGCTTGTTTCACTGACATATACATAAGTATTTCACCTCGCTTAGATAATAATATACCCCATTATCGGAATAATAGCAACGCTATCGGAATAATATTTAGCGTTTATCGGAACAATGCAAAAAGATCCAGCAGATGCCATTAACTCTCCCGGATCAATACTTTCACATTATTCACTTTTCTTTTCTCATTAGTAGTAAAACCGTAGTACCTCATCAACCCTATTGCCACGATTTGCCGCATTTCAGCCGCCAAAGGCCGCCAAGAGGCTCACACTCTGACTCCTGCCGTGCCACACGAAAAGTATTTTTATCATGTTCGCATTTCTCCTTATATATGAAACGAATATCACCGCAAACAAAGAATGGGCAGTATAATACAAGTTTGCATTATTACTCTTTATCATTATGGTTATTTTATCACGTACTTAGTACCTCTTCCCCTGCCTTCAATTTTTACAACACCTTTTTTACCCATTTCTTTCAGTAACTTTGTTGTCTTTGATTTGCCAAACGGGGCATAAGGAGCAATTTCGCTGATGGATTTCAACATTGTCTTGCTTAAAATCTTATATATTTTCCTTTCGTCTTCTGTTAAATTCAGGTCTTTCTCAAAAACCGGGAGTGCAATCTTAATTGAATTTTCCGAAACTTCAAAGTCTGGTTGTTTTAATCCTTCTTCATAAAGTTGTTTTATTCGTGTAATTCCCGTACCAAATATTTCGACAAATCCCAGCCTGTAAAATACATTTGCAAGATTTCGGTTTCTTAAAACTGAAAGTTTTCCTGATAAATACTCATCTTCTGTTATTCCAGATGGCAGTCCTCCCGGAGAAATAATTTCTATTCTGTCATCAAACATCGAAACTTTTATTTGTGACTCCACATCCCACACTCTATGAATCAATGCATTTGCAATGGCTTCTCTGAATGCAGCCTCTGGAATTTTTTCTACCTTTTTCCTGTCGGCGCCTTGAATTTCTTCGTATTGATAATAATCTTTGAATACCTCTAATGCTTTTTCATATACTGCCAAAATGGACATATTATCGAATGTTGCTCTCTTATGAATCACACTGATGTTTTCACCGAACTTCACAATATCAATTCCCGGAAAATGATTTTTATCTGCCAATATACCAGCCGCATTATTGTATCCAATGTTGCTGTTATATAAATTCAGCGTTTTTAAGGTATCCTGATTAAAAGTTTCAATCTGAATGCATTCTTTTAATTTTCGGCTTAGAGTATCAAACGTAAGTTCTTGATCTTCACAGGGCAATTCTTCAAATCTGATATTTTTTCCTTCCAAAATTAGTCTTGATAATTCCAGTATGTCAACCTCTATGGTTGCGGTATCATTTCGTTTGTATGCTTTTGATTTATATAAATATGGCTTTTGAAGCCCGCTTTTTATAGTCAGTTTTATCGTTCTGTCATTATTCTGCAATTCCAGTGTGTAATCAGGCTGGGGAGTAATGCTGTCATTAATTTTGTTCTCAATATCCAAGCATGCTTGTTTTACATCTGTCAGTCCTTTGATACTACCGTTGTCATCAATGCCAAAAAAAATTTCTCCGCCATCGTAATTCGAAAAGGCACTGACTGTTTTTAAAAATGTATTTGTAATCTTTTCTTTGAACTCTGTTGTTCTCGTTTCACGCATACATCGTGCTTCCTTTCCAATTTCACTACTTATATTATACGCAAAAACAGGCAGAAAATCAATCGTATTTTTTTACGATTGATTTTCTGCCTGTTTCTGACCGTTAAGTTTTAAAATTTCGTCACATCAAGGAGCTTTCCAAAATAGTACAGTAAGCGCCTCCTTGATTCGCAAATCCATTGGTTTTATGTTTTGCCAGGTATGTAGTTGCTACTGAGATTGTCAAAACAATCACAGAATAAGCAAAACGGGGTAAAATGCGGCATATTGAGGCCGTTAAAAGTAATAAGAATGGGGGTGTATTACTAGTGCGGATATTCTATCATAGCGGAGTTGCTTTTTAAAGATGTTGAAATCTATTATCGCAGAACACCCTGCTTAAATCCAGTAAGAAGACAAACAAATAATCCTAATCTCCAAGACGAAAGTACCTGAACCACCACCAATCATGATGGTCATTTTTTAGAATCTATAGAGTTTCCAAAACATATAGCCGGTATTCTAAAAATATATCCATATTTAATTTCAACTTCTTTTGCTGAATCTGCAGCCACAAACCATACTTCCCAAAAGAACACTTTCTAAATCAACGATCATTAGATCCTCTAAATATTTCCAAACAACTAAAAAATGTATATAACACAAAGTAGTAAGATGTATTCAAAATTGCTTGTAATCCGCCAGCGAGAACAAATCAAACTTCCAAGATTCGGGTAAAGTCTTCGTTGTGCGTCCCATTGTTTTGTCACAATCTCCTTAAAAGGCTTAATTACAGCTTCTGATAAAGAATAACAATTCATATCTTCTTGAATACTTAAGTAATACCCATCCATGATCGTGAGATTCATGGCAAGATCGGGCTGACTCCATATCGGTCAGGCAGATTGGCAGCAAGTATTATACCCGCCCTGGTACCCCTGCAAAACTACAATGTTCGGTTAGGTTTTCTGCCAGAGCCGATCCTTGCACCGCCCCTGCCTGTAAATTTTTATGAAAATAGGTTGAATTTCTCCTATTCTTGGATATAATAAATGTAAAGAGCAAAGGAGGTCTCGTTATGAATATCAATACGAAAAACCTGGTTTCCATCACCGATGCCAATCAAAACTTCTCTAAAGTAGCCCGCCTCGTAGATGAGAACGGTTCTGTTATCATATTAAAAAACAACGTTCCCCGGTATCTGGTCATGGAATTCAGCGCCGCTGAACAAGAGCAGCTTGCCGCCAATGAAGATGTCATGGCTATTTCCAAACGTCTCATCGAAAAGAACCGGCAGGCTTACGAGGAACTTGCCAAATGATCCGATTATCCAAACCACAGATACTTTTGCTGCATGAACAACTCATTGCAGAAACCGGAGGTTCATCCGGCCTGCGCAATGAAGGGATGTTGGACTCTGCGCGGAACACACCCTTCCAGACCTTTGGTGGAGAAGATGTCTATCCATCACTTCAGCAAAAGGCAGCCCGTCTTTGCTTTGGTCTGGTAAAAAACCATCCCTTTATAGACGGGAACAAGCGTATCGGCGCACACGTTATGCTGGTCTTCCTCGCCTTAAACGGGATCGAATTACAGCATACACAAACAGAATTGTCCGATGTCATCCTGCAATTAGCAGCAGGTACCATTCAATCTTCTGATTTACTGAACTGGATACTCACACATCAGATTTAAAAAGCCATTCTTCTAGAGATGGCTTTTTCCATGCCACCGGTTACTTCTTGTTATAAATCGGCGGGTGGTTGATATTTTGCACGCTTCGCGGACTCAACAGTGCCACGACACATCATACAAAAAGACCGATCCGGACAAGATAATAGGGGAATTATCTTTAGCCGAATCATAAAGGTATCATCGTCCTGCCTGATAAATTCCCAATATTGATTTTCTCCCTCTCCAATCGGTTGCTGCCAGAATTCCGTTCCTTCTGCCGGTTCTGCTTCTGATCAATCGTCAGGCCACGCAGTACCAGGTCTGTCTCTCGCAAGGTTAACATGTTTCCTTCAATCGCATTGGAATTATAGGGATACTCCACCACAAATTCTTCTGTAAGACGCTCCACCTCTTGGCGCCTGGTGTCCAATTCTGCTTTCTTTCGGTCGATCATCTCTAACAGACTTTCTGCAGACTTATATCGACCATCCTCCGGTTTCTTTGCATCTTTCGGAAACTTGCGTATTTTGGCATATATCAGCAGGTTTTGCCTCTGAAAAGTTGTAAAATAGATGCTCTCAGTTGATCTATTTTGTTGTTTGAAGACTTGTTAGCCACTTGATAAAGTCCAATTTATGTATCTATCCTGATCATTTCGGTGAGAACTTTATTCCGATAAACCAAATCATTTCTTACTGTAAATCCATTCTTTTCCCAAAATCTATTTCCGTCAGAATTTTTATCAAAAACAACTAACACAACTTTGTTGATTCCGAGTTGTGCCAGTGACTGCAGCGCCGTATCGACTAAATGAGTTGCTATGCCCTGTCGTCTGTATTGAAGATTGACGGCAGTATGATAAATATAACCTCTCCTGCCATCACTACCAACCATAATTGCTCCGACAATCTTGTCGTCTATCACGGCAACAAAACAGGTATCAGGATTTCTCTTTATAAATCTTTCAATTCCCTCTTTAGAATCGTCCAGATTATTCAAGCCCATACCCTTGCAAGACATCCAAAGCTCATAGATACTATCATAATCATCAAGTGTCATTTTCCTTATATTCATTTTTCCTCCATAGATTAAATTCATCGATATCCTGTATTTAATTGAGTATAACATAAAATTTTCTGAAATACAGAAAAGGCCATACAGCCGTAGCCGAGCATAGGCATTTGAATGTCGTTGTTCAAAGTAATCGTGTTCATCATCATTCCTCCATTGATTCATATTTAAGCACTTGAGTGAGATTACCAGTTGTGCTAAGATAAGCATAGCAAGTTCGGGTAACTCGAAGTCAATACCTTTTTTGAAAAATTTTAGGAGGAAACATGATTTATACATTGAAGCAGTTTGCCGAGATGTTCCATACGACAGAACATACGATCCGCTATTATACCGACATCAATCTTTTGCCCTGCCAGAGAGATAAGCGCAACCGTCGCATTTTTAATGAGGAATCCGTCAACTGGATGCAGGGGATTGCCTGTTTGAAAGGCTGCGGCGCGTCTATTGAGGATATTAAAGAATACTGCGATTTGTGCCGCCTGCCGGAGTCCAGAGAAACACTTTACGCAAGGTATCAAATCATTCTCCGGCAACGGGAACAGGCGTATAAGCGCATAGAAGAAGCAAAAGCAACAGCGGCCTATATGGACGAAAAAGTGCAGCACTATGAGCAGATTTTGTCGGGCTCGATTCCCGATGACAGCAATCCGGAACATTGGACGGAAGCCACAAGGCCGGAAAAACATTAAAACTTACGGAATAGTAAGCAGTGGTTTACAATTCTGTTATGACTTTTTATCGACACAACTATATATATTTACAGTACATACTTACCTTCGATAAAATAACCAGCAATATAAAGAAAAGGCCGTCACCGCCACCATTAAGGCAGGGGGAGTTTTTCTGCAAATAAAAAACAGCCGGATTTCTCCGACTATCACCCTTTACTCCGCAAGCCCGTTTTTTACACCGCAAAGGTACACTTTTTAATTATTCCTATCCCTTGTATCAAACTCGGTAAGATTATAATATCTCCGCCCATTTCATCAACAGCGCTATTATTAGAAATGCGAAGAAGCTCTAACAAAAGATCATCGGAAAAATAAGTATATCTTTTCGGCAATACACCTGTGAGCTGCTCACTCTGATCTTCAATCAACTACATCGCATTATTTACGACTTCACCAAGGCTGACCATCTCTATTCACTAATCCAATTGCCGCAATATCATCTGGAAAATTCAACAAATAGTCATATTGAGTTTCTTTAAGTTAAAAGAGCGCACTTCTAGCCGCAAAATCGCTTGCTTCCACCGGCATTACTCTGCCACCACTTTGTATAGATATTTTCTAATTGCCATTTCACTATTTCTCTTTGAATAAATTGGGAAATCGTATTAATACTCAATCCTGAAATAATCCAGATACGCCTTATATCTGTCCTGTGCTGTCAAACAAGTATCTGTCAGATATCCCTTTTCATTATCCCACTCTTTCAACCCTCTATAATAGAACAGTTTCCGATTATCTTCGATAATAAATGGAACAATATTATATTTCAGGCACTCCTTAAACATGATCAGTCTTCCAACTCGACCATTGCCGTCCTGAAAAGGGTGAATCCGCTCAAACTTCACATGGAAATCCAGAATATTCTCGAGAGTCTTTTCTTTCTTAGCATTATATTCCGTCAGAAGTTCTTTCATCCTGTCTGCAACGTCTTCGGGAAGAGCAGTATTCATACCACAAACCATTCTTTTCTGGTATCACTGGTTCCACTTTTCAAAGTCAAATGAAGCTCCTTAATAAACTTCTCTGTCAAAGCAGATTTTGCATGATCTATGATCATATCAATGCAAAGGAAATGATTTGCCGTTTCAATTATGTCATCTACACAGAAACAGTGGATGACCGGCTGCACCAGCAGATCGCTTGCCCGACTGGAGGAGATCCACCAGAAACATCCGGATATGGGATATCTGAGGCTAAATGATAAGTTCTGGCATGATGAGGGTATTGGGATTCGGAGCGGAAATACCGCGCCCTTCTACAGAGTAGAATCGGTAGGATTTGGGCCTCTCTACGGATCTAATTGGGCTCACCTGGATTTGAATCGGTAGAAATTTATAGGCCTCTACCGCTTATTTTCAAACAAGTTTGATTTTTGTCCGCAGAAATTCGGCAGTTTCTACGGACAAAAATCCAACAAGCTTGGATTTAATACGCAGAGGCGGGCTAATTTCTACGGAGTAATGTAAAGGCACTTCGATTTTAAGCGGTACTTCACCCTGATTTTCTACGGATTCATTTCAATAATTTTCTAAATTTAGCTGTATTCAGATAAAAAAACAACAAATCTTTTTCAGACTTACTGCTTTCGCTGGCCGCCGGTAGCGATATGATATTCCGTTTTTCGATGGGTTAACATCCTGACTATTTAGGACTTATATGCTTTCATTCGTATTCTTACATAATCGGCATACCATTTACCGCTTTTGTATAAATGAGGCTTCAAATTCTGAATTGCTATAGTTTTTATATTTTCAGTCTCTTCGGGATTTGGAATGACATGAAGTCCCTTGTTTTTCAGCCGGTTTGTCAGTGATTCATTTCCGCTTAATATTCATTTTATGTCTCTATCCTTTCATATTTATCATTGATGTCAATTACGGATTTATCAATATCCCAATTCTTCATGAACTAAAATCACTTCAAATTCACCTGTCATAGGTATACCCCATAAAACAGAAAGCCCACGACAAATTCTTTCTGGACTCTTACAATCATAGCATTTATCACCTTTAACTGCACAAGGGGTTTTTGCCCCGACTCTTTTTGCATTCAAAGGAGAAGCTATATTTCTGGCTCGATGTAAAGCGCTATCATAATCTTTTTCCAATTTATTTTCTCCAATCACTAAATATACCTTTTTGTGACCGTAAAAAATAGAAGCCACTCAATTATAATTCCCGTCAATATTTATTATTTCTCCGGTTTCTGCCAACCCATTTACAGAAGATATATATATTGATGCTTGACTGGCTGCAATTCTGATTTCTGTACTTGTTTTTCCTTCCGGTATCCTTTGATGCCAAAATACTGTGTTATGACTTTGGAGGGTTTCAAATAACTTCATTTGTTCCAATGTTACCGAACCTCCAAACCCGACCGTTTGATTATCAATGTGCATATCTAAATATTTTACAGCTTCGGTAGCTGTTTCAAAGATCGTTACTATATACCCTCTATCTTTCAAATTTTTTTCAACAATAGAAAAATCCATTTATTTTGCCCCTTTTTGATAAAAATAAAGTATACTTTATCGCTGTATCTTATATTTTATTGTAGCATGTTCACGACTCAACTTCTACCAGTTGACCTTTTATTATTTTACAGAATAGTAGGGTAACTGTCTGTTCTCTTGTTTGGTGTTCCTTTATGACACATGAGCTTTTGCACCGGATAGCGATAGGTAATCCTTTGAAGTTATCTCCGGATTTTCCCCCGCTCCACACCGTGCATGCGACTTTCACCGCACACGGCGCTCCATCGAATTCAGCCGTCCAGGGCTTTTAAACACAACTTACACACTTCGTTACAGCATTAAATTCAAAGAAAAATAGGTGGCATTTTTGCCATAGTACGGAGTTTATTAAGCTTTTCCATTTGTTTATTGTCAAGATTTAAGGATTTCAGGTACTTTTCAATCGTAGGTTCTGAAGAAGCATGGATAAGGATATGAACCGCTTTGCTGACAAGAATAAGATTTGCGTATTCATCCGAACCGCCATTGCTTACCGGCACTTTATGGTGGCAGTGAATATCATGGGAATCCATCGGAATTCCCGTCACTGCACATTTACCATACTGTGCCGCATACAAGGAAATACGGTTATCCGCATATTCAATGGTTCTGCCCTTTACAGGATTTCTCATCAGCCATAACATTGTCGCTGTGTCAATTGCAAGATTCTTATGAATCTGTTCCCGACCTTTGGCCGTGTATTTATTGATGGATTTCCTCTTATGCTGGGCATTCTTCGGCTGGACATATCCCAGTGGAACCACCGGACGTCCATGAAGGAACCTCATCTGTCTGCTTGCTCCATACTTTTCTTTGATAAACCCATTTCTGAGCTGTCCCTTTTTGGATAAGTCGCCTTTCAGTCTGTTTCTGAGCTGTTTGTTGATACTAAAAGCAAGTCTGCTGAAGTCATGAGATACTTCTGTGGAAATACAATAGTATTCATGAAGTCCAGCAACTACAGAGTTGTATTTCTGAAGCTGCATGAACTGAGCATTATCATCTGACGAATGAGCCAGTTCCTTTACTTCTTCCGAGACTTTATCATGAGCCTTTTTGTATGCTTTATCGCTCATATGAGACCGAACCACATATTTCTTACCCTTTTTACGGACTTTCAGCTTGAACCCGAGAAAATCAGAATACTGTCTTTTGAGATTAACTACTTTGGATTTGTCAGGGCTGATTTCCAGCCCCAGCCTGTCCTTTAGCCATAACTCTGTTGCCTTGTATGCTCTGACAGCATCCTCATGTGATGCGCAGAAAATTTTAAAATCATCTGCGTACCGAACTGCATGCATCTCTTTTAATCTGCTCCGGCGCAGAGCCCTGTAAGCGTGGCTCTTAATCTCTGTTCCCTGCGCATTGTTCCTCGTTTTGAACTTTGTCTTTGTTGGCATCTGTTCCCACTGGGAAGCAATCCACCAATCCAGTTCATTCAAAACAATGTTTGCAAGCAATGGCGACAAAATACCGCCTTGCGGGGTACCCCGTGTGGGATATGTTTTCTCCCCATTTGGCAGAACAACAGGTGCTTTCAGCATCTCTTTTATAATGCATAACAGCTTTTTGTCCCGAATTCCCAATGCCCATATCTGACGCATCAGCTTTGTATGGCTGATATTATCAAAGAAGCCTTTAATATCGAGGTCAACCACATGGTACAGATGCTGTACCTGTATCAGCCTCATGCATTGCGCAATAGCAGTCTCAGCGGAACGGTTCGGGCGGAACCCGTTGGAGTTCTCACTGAATTTTGCTTCACATATCGGCTCCATGACCTGCAAAATACATTGCTGTACGATCCGATCCACGATAGTTGGAATTCCCAGCGGTCTGGTCTTTCCATTGGGCTTTGGTATCTCCACTCGCCTTACGGGTCGTGGATGATAATTACTGAATTGTTTCCGTATGAGACGGACGTATTCTTCCTCGCTTAACTTTGCTAGGTCGGCTATCGTCCTTTTATCCACTCCCGAGGTATCACTTCCTGTATTCTTCTTTATCGTTCTGTATGCAAGCTTGATATTTTCTTCACTCTCGATGATTTCCATCAGATGGTTGAAGGCTTTATCTTTCTTACTTTCTGCATACAGCCTGTCAAAAGTACCTTCCATGTCGTAATACTCTGAGTTGCGGATTTTTCTCTGTTTACTTTTCCTTTCTTGCTGCCCCGAAGTCAACACAGGCATCCTCTCCCTTCGGTTTGGATTTTCTTTGTCATACTCGAAGCTGTGTTTGTTGTGTTTTCATTTTCATTGCTGAATTCGACTTGTGGCTATCCCTCCACCGCTTACTTATTCACGGCTTCATAGGTACTGTGCCACTACTCTCACTGGAATAAAGAATGGTTATTGCCCTCTCGCGAAGGTATTCCCATCCACCACATCACTGGCCTGCAACCGCCTCCGTGTCCCCAGCTTTCCACGTTCCGATATTCCTATCATTGGATATCTTTAGGTTCTTCCTCTAAGCCTGTATCTGGTCATGCATAACCGCACCGCCTGTAACGATGCATGGACTTTCATAACAACCAATTTTACTCGCCCACAGATACCACCATGAAAGGTGTACTGCCTTTCGACAGCATCAACGTTTAGACTCGTACATTCGGAATTTCGTCAGTATTTTCATACATTCTCACCATGGATATCCGACCCCCGGCATATAGGCAACACCATCCACCTCTGGACAGCTTTCGTGTCTGGTCTGAAAACCAGTCTTACGATTGCTCTCTGCCGACTTCACCGAGCTCTATAAACTTTTGGAGAGAGCCGTTGCATGCTCCCCGCCATTCGGAGTATTAGGGTGGCGCTTCGGGACGTTACCCCCTCATTTCACCCATCGGAATATCAGTTCTCCAAAGTTTCGGACTACAATTGCCCTTCGACTTTGTGCGTAAGCTTTTCACTTACGAACGTGTCGCACGGTTGTCGTTGCCGTAACCTTCGAGGAGGTTGATGACACCCCAGATGCCGAGACCAGCGCCGAGAGCGATAACGAGGGTCTGAAGAACGGTGATAGCCTGATTGAAAAATGCCATAAATTATAGTTAGCCGGAATCATTTGAAAAGTTTGATTTAGTCATTCATAGGCATACAAAAGCCGGAACAATCGGCAC
>DVKZ01000082.1 GCA_018715775.1 Candidatus Fimousia stercorigallinarum
ATGCCTCAGAAAAAGAATCCGGATATCGCAGAGCTTGTTCGTGGAAAAACTTCCCGCGTCTATGCTGCCTTAACAAATATTCTGGTTGCTATGAAAGGGATCCCGCTCGCATATAACAAAGATATGCAAGAAGATAAAGAGCTTACATTTGATGCCATTGATACAGTAAAAGGCTGCCTTGCTTTATTTACCGGTATGATTTCAACGATGACATTTAAAAAAGACCGCATGGAAGCAAGTGCTAAAGGCGGATTTACAAATGCAACGGATGCTGCGGACTATCTTGTCAACCATGGGGTTCCATTCCGCGATGCACATGGAATTGTCGGCCAGCTCGTATTATATTGTATTGACAAGCAGATCGCTTTAGATGATATGACGCTGGAAGAATTCAAGGCTATCAGCCCGGTATTCGAAGATGATATTTACGATGCGATCAGCCTGGAAACCTGTGTCAGCAAACGAAATACGATCGGGGCTCCCGGCATGGAAGCTATGAAACGAGTCATTGAGATCAATGAAAACTTCTTAAATGCATTGGAAACAGAGGTATAATGAGGTTTCTCATGAAAAAAGTACAATTAACATGTATGTTAGCAGGACTTCTTCTCCTGCTGACATCATGCGGTATCAATCTAAACACCAAATTTTCTGCCGATAAAAATTTTAAAGGTACGCGTGTGATCCGATGTTCGATCAACAAAAACGACCTGACAAATCTAAATCGTGATTTTTCATCTATGGATACCCTGATCGAACAATATTGTCCTGATGTTATGTCCTATCGCGATCATTCCACAGAGAGAAAACAGATCTATCACTTTACGATTACTTTTGAGTCTTTTGATGACTATAAAAATAAAGTACAAGAATGCCTGAATTTTGCTCCTGAAATTGAGTTTGATTATCGAAATACCCCTTTTGCAAATGGGTTGATCTACCGGGAAAATTTCACCAGCAGAGATTTAATGGCATGGTTTTCCGAAAATCTGATCAAAGAAGGATTTATGACAGAAGAGGAATCCGAAAAGATCTGGAATGTAGAGGATGCTCTGTTTTCTTTTGACGGTTCAGATTATGAAACCGATAATCAGATTGATATTAATACAATGAGCTATCTGCCTTTGGATTCCGTTTCGATCTACACGAATCTGAAAGATGGAAAATACAAACAGATGATCGCTTTTGAGATTCCTTCGGAATCTCTTGATCTGGATAGTCTGGGTATTGAAGATTATCTGAAAGAAAAACTGGATTCCGGATCCTTTCAATGGAAATGGAAAGGCACAAAAAACGGACGACAATACCGGATCAGTTATTCTGCGGACAATTTAAAAGAATTGAACGCTCTTTCGAAAAAAGCCCTACATGGAACATCTTCTTTATCCTGCGAATCTTCTCTGGATAAAAAAACGCCGTTTCAGATCAATGATGCTTACCGTCAAAAAGGTTCCTTAAAAGCATTTCAATCTTCTGCCGATGGCCAGGTGCATTATAAAATTTATTTTAAAACCGATCAGGGCTCACTGGATACGAAAAGCGAAACGCAATCAGGCCGCTATCAGCTGCTCAAAGAAGGTTATGGAACGAATTTTGATCTTTCTTTTCAGGTAGAGCGCGCCCAGACATTTTCCGATTATCGTATTACAACCGTTTTTCACGATCATACGAAATTGACAAGGGAACTTCTTCTGACCGGATCCTACTGTTACTCGGAAAATGACATAAAACTTTTATCTGAACGGTTAAAAAAATGCGGTTTTCAGACTGTAGACTGTATTTCCTATGACAAACTCCTGCTTTCGATCACCGGAACGCCAAAAGAGATTTCTTCTGCTTATCGGGAGTTTTTACTGACGGATAACCCTCTGTCCGCAACGACAAAACGACAGGAGATCAGCCGGACACAGCGGTCAACCGTTCGTGACACAATCGATCTTTCCGGACTGTCTTTTGAGGATCATGCTTCCGGAACTTATTATTTTATCTCCAATTGCATCGAATCCATGAAAGATGTTTCACTTAAGATCGATAAAAAAAATGCATCTTTAAAAAAGATGCAGGCGCTGGAAAAATCTTCTATCTCTGACGCCTCTTCTTTAACCCACTTTAAAGGAGAATATAAGGCAGTTATTACAGAGGGATCCATCCTTCAGTTTGAATACAGCGGAAGTGTGACAGATGTCTACAGCTCTGTTTTAATTATTTCCACCGGCGGTGTCCTGCTGATTGCACTGGTCATCATCGTTTTATACAGACGAAAAGGACAGATATTCCATCCTAAAAAATGATGGGGTATCTGCCCTTTTTTATATGCTGGAATAGAAATATCATTCACCGTCTTTTACAAGATGCACATCCAGTTGATTATACGGAATATTGATTCCCGCTTTATCAAACTCGATTTTTACCCGTTCCAGAATATCCCAGCGAATCGGATAATAATCATCCGTCGGCACCCAGACGCGCATACCGATATAAATACAGCTGTCAGCCAGTTCATCCACATAGACCTGAATCGGATTCTGGTCTATCGTCTTTGCATGTTCTGCAGCGATCCGTTCAATGATCGCCTTTGCCAGTTTAATATCATCCTGATATCCAATCCCAAACCGAATTTCCAGACGACGCTCGCTCTGTCCGGTAACATTCGTTAAACTGCTGCTTGTGATCACACTGTTTGGGATAACGATCACCTTATTATCCACTGTTTTGATCCTCGTATAGATCAGGTCAACCGCAACAACCGTTCCTTCATTTCCATGCGTATCCTCTTTGATCACATCTCCAACTTTGAATGGGCGGACTAAAAGTATTAAAAGGCCACTACAGATATTGGAAAGACTCCCCTGCAAAGCAAGGCCGACAGCCACGCCGGCAGAAGCCAGCACTGCAAGAATTGAAGAAGTTTCAATTCCAAGCGTTGTAACAGCCATCATGATCACAATAACTTTAGAACCAATCCTTACGATAGACATCATAAAAGAAGCAACACTATCATCAATAGAGGAACGTTCCAAAAATTTCTTTGTCCACTTTACAAGATATTTTGATATTTTAAATCCGACGCTAAGGATGATCAGAGCCCAGATCAATTTTATTCCAAAGTCAGATACCGTAGAAAAAGCATTATCTAATACTTTTTCAATAAATTTTTCTGAAATTTTATAGTTCTCCATAGTCCTTCTCCGAAAACAAAAAGCTACGAGTATATATCCCATAGCTTTTTGTATTATTGTACCTCATTATTTTGCTGCAATAAATCCTTTTGCTGTCAATAATTCTGCGCAAAGGATCGCGCCTCCGGCAGCTCCACGAACTGTATTATGAGCAAGACCGATAAATTTGTAATCATACACGGTATCTTCACGTAAGCGTCCGATCGATACGCCCATTCCGTTTTCATAATCCACATCTGCTTTTACCTGCGGACGATCATCTTCTTCCATGTACTGGATAAATTGTTTTGGAGCACTTGGAAGATTTAATGCCTGAGGTTCTCCGCTGAAATTTACGAGACGGTCGATCAGTTCTTCTTTTGTTGGCTTTTTATTAAATTTTACAAATACTGCCGCTGTATGTCCGTTTAAGACAGGAACACGTACGCACTGTGTTGTGATAACAGGCAGAGTTGCTTTCTCAATTTGACCGTCAACAACTTTTCCCCATAATCTTAACGGTTCCTGTTCGGATTTTTCTTCTTCACCGCCGATATATGGAATGATATTTTCTACCATTTCCGGCCAGTCTTTAAATGTTTTTCCTGCTCCGGAAATTGCCTGATAAGTTGTAGCAACTACTTCAACCGGTTCAAATTCCTTCCATGCAGTTAACGCAGGGGCATATGCCTGGATCGAGCAATTTGGTTTTACCGCTACAAAACCGCGGCTTGTTCCCAGACGCTTTTTCTGGGCTTCAATCACTTCGACATGTTCCGGATTCACTTCAGGAATCATCATCGGGACATCCGGTGTCCATCTATGTGCACTGTTATTCGATACAACCGGTGTTTCTGTCTTTGCATAAGCATCTTCGATATTTCTGATTTCTTCTTTTGTCATATCAACGGCGCTGAATACAAAGTCAACATCAGCTGCAACCTTTTCCACTTCGTTTACGTTCATAACAATCATGGATTTTACTTTTTCCGGCATAGGAGTTGTCATTTTCCAACGTCCCCCTACCGCTTCTTCATATGTTTTTCCAGCAGATCTTGGAGAAGCTGCAAGTGCTGTCACTTCATACCAAGGATGATTTTCTAATAATGAGATAAATCTCTGTCCAACCATACCAGTTGCACCGAGGATCCCAACTCTTAATTTTTTATCCATCTTATTTTTAATCCTCCGATTGAATTTATTTGATCACGCGTACTTTTAAAACGTCGCGTACGTTTTTCAGCACATCGATCACATCCTGTGACGGTGCCGGATTCGTATCCAACATTGTATAAGCATAACTGCCTTTTGATTTATTTGTCATATTCTCAATATTCATGCCGCCTGCTCCAACCATAGTCGTAAAATGACTTAAGATATTGGCTCTGTTTTTGTGCAGAATCGTCAAACGTCCAGGCGACTGGCAAACGCCCATATCACAATCAGGGAAGTTTACAGAATTTGTAATATTGCCGTTTTCTACAAAGTCAACAATCTGCTCGACTGCCATGATCGCACAGTTATCTTCTGATTCTTCAGTTGATGCTCCTAAATGCGGAATAGCTACACATTTTGGATTTGATGCAACAATCGGATCAGGGAAATCCGTAACATAGCTGCTAACTTTTCCGGAATTCAACGCATCACAGATGTCCTGATCATTTACCAGACCTCCACGAGCAAAATTCAAGATTTTCACACCGTCTTTCATCTGTGCGATCGCATCTTTATTGATCATTCCTTTTGTAGAATCCAGCAACGGAAGATGCATGGTAATATAATCGCACTGTGCATAAATATCTTCCACATTCTGCATTCTCTTTACGTGCGGAGATAACTGCCATGCAGATTTTACAGACAGGTATGGATCATATCCATATACTTTCATTCCAAGATCAAGTGCCATATTCGCAACTAATACGCCGATCGCACCAAGTCCGACAACTCCGAGTGTCTTTCCTTTGATCTCATTACCGGCATACTGTTTTTTCTGTTTTTCCACTGTTTTAGCGAGGTTTTCATCATCGACATTCGCTTTTGTCCAGTTTGCTCCACCGATGATATCACGGGAAGCCAATAATAGTCCTGCGGCAACAAGTTCCTTTACACCATTTGCATTTGCTCCCGGTGTATTAAATACAACAATACCCTTTTTAGCGTATTCATCGATCGGAATATTATTTACTCCGGCGCCGGCACGTGCAACGGCAAGTAAATCATCTGTCACTTCCATATCATGCATCGATGCACTTCTTACAAGTACAGCATCGGCATCGTTCATTTCCTCTGTTAACTGGAAATTTTCCGTAAGATTATCCAGCCCAACCTGTGCGATTGGATTTAAACATTTTACATTAAACATTATATCATTTCCTCTCGTAAATGGTTTAAGCGTTTTCTTCTTCGAATTTCTTCATAAATTCTACTAATTTTTCAACACCTTCCATCGGCATTGCGTTATAAATGCTTGCGCGCATACCGCCAACTGTTCTATGTCCTTTTAGGTTTTCAAATCCGGCTTCTTTTGACTCTGCGATGAATTTTGCATCAAGATCTTTATCTCCGGTGACAAAAGGAACATTCATTAAAGAACGGGATCCTTTTTCTACCGTTCCCTTAAACATTTTGCTGTTATCCAGGAAATCATAAAGAATCGCAGCTTTCTTTTCATTATGCGCTTTCATTGCATCCAGCCCGCCCATATTTTTGATCCACTTAAATACTTTACCACAAATATAAATTCCGTAGCAAGGAGGTGTGTTGTACAGAGAACCCGCATCTGCCTGTGTTTTCCATTTCAACATCGTTGGTGTAAATTCCATTACATCATCGCGGATCAGGTCTTCGCGGATGATCGCAACAACAACGCCAGCCGGTCCGACATTTTTCTGAACGCCAAAATAAATTACCCCAAAATCTTCTACATTGACCGGTTCAGATAAAATACAAGAGGACATATCTGCAACAAGAATCTTACCTTTTGTATTTGGTACTTCAGGAAACTTTGTTCCATAAATCGTATTGTTG
>DVKZ01000083.1 GCA_018715775.1 Candidatus Fimousia stercorigallinarum
GGAGTCTGTCTACGGGAGAAAAGAGCCTTTTTACTTTTTCTGCAGTAGACATGGGAGTCTGTCTGCGGGAGAAAAGAGCCTTTTTACTTTTTCTGCAGTAGGCATGGAAATCTATCCATGCTGGGGATTCAAGATTGAGCGAATTCCAATGTAGAATAATCTTCCTTTCATATTAGAGACCTGAATCGGTATTAACCGACAGTCCCTGAGAAGGATTTGATATCTAATAACCCTTATATATTATATTAAATTAAATGATATCTTCGGAATGCATGGAATAACCCATCATCCGTCACGGATAAACAAACATCATCCGAAATCCTTTTCAGCTGATCGCTTCCATTTTCCATACAGACGCTGATCCCGACTGTCTCCATCATCTCCCAGTCATTCATGCTGTCACCAAAACCGATCGTCTGTTTCACCGGGATATTCAAATACCGACAGACGCGTTCTACTCCTCTTCCCTTATCAAACTTACGATTGATCAGTTCCCCATTGATCAGCCCATTTTCGCCGGGTTCCTGCATGACAAAAGAAAAATCATTCCCTAAAACTTTTTTTGGTTCTTCAAACTGTTCTGCAGATTCCGCCATAACAACAATTTTATAAACAGGCTGATTTTGGTATTTTTCCATCGGTTCAATATTCAATGATTTTTCCAGCTGCTCTCTCCATCGTAACAATTCACTGTTACCATCTTTCTTCGCACGTTTACGCAGGAATTCTTTCAATTCCGCGTCAGAATAAGAACCTTCTTTGCACTCTACAGTCCGGAAAATTCCATTTTTCTTTAAAACATCCATCGCTGCAACACGCTGTTCTTCTGTCATCGGACAGTCATAGATCACTTTGCCGCCCACTTCAATATATCCGCCGGCACTTCCGACGATCCCATCAAAACCATACCGGAGCAGAGGGGCCAACATAGCATAATTTCTTCCTGTACACAAGAAAATATAATGCCCCTGCTCCTGTGCTTTGCGTATCGCATATAATGCAGTTTCCGGCGGAACGTTACTGCCCGGCTCCGTCAATGTCCCATCAATATCTAAAAAAACGATTCTCTTATTCATGTTTCTTTTCCATTCCTCTTCTCAGTCATCATTTTTGTTCTCTTACTCAGATCACAAAGTCATCCGTAACAGATGGGTAAAAATCCCATAATGTGATCGAAGTATTCTGGCTGATCACATAGTGATGTTCTTCTTCCGTTGGATAAACATGGGAAGTAAAGACTTTTTCCCCATCATTCAAAAATATTTCAACGGAACTGTGGTCAATAAAGATGCGCAGACTTTTCAATCCGGATACCAGCGGTACTTCCAGTATCTCTCCCAAATGCTGATTAAATCGCTTTGTAAGACCGGTGCGGTCTACAGAACAGATCTTCGTTTTTGCATTATAGCAAATATCCATACCGCCTTCACCATTCGAGCCGGCAAAAAGTTTCAGATGAAAATCCTCTTCTTGCACAGATATGAGCATTTCACCCGCTTTCGGTAACATTCCATCCGCCTCTAACTTCTGTCTACGGAGTTTTTCTATTCCTTCTACCGGCGTCTGTATCAAATGTCCATCTTCCACACGCAGTTCGCGTGGAAGAGACAGACTGCCTTCCCAGTCTTCTTCCTCAGTCGGATAATGATTATCCGGAAGTCCCATCCAGCCGATCAAAATCGCCTTTTCTCTGCCTTTGACATTCGCTGCCGTCTGTGCAGCATAAAAATCAAATCCGTAATCCAGGTGATGATAACCGGATTCCGGTACAAAAGTCAACGTTTCATAATCCATATTTCCAATCATATACAAGTTATGATTCGTACTTTCACCCCTGCCTGGAAGTTTCGTATACTGCAGAGAAAAAATAAAAACATCCTTCTCACCGATATGCTCCATACATGGACATTCCCACATGCCGCCAAAGGCTTCATAACCCGGAACTTTTAATTCACCGGCAAATACCCAGCCTTCTTCCAGCTTTTTTGATTGATAGATCAGGACTTTCCCACGCAGATCATCCGATTGTGCTCCGATAAAGATATAATACATGCTGCGATCCTTACGATAAACGATTTTGGGATCCCTCTGATGCTCGGTATATCTTTTTCTCGGAGTAAATAACGGTTTTGGAAATTTTCTCAATACCCCATCTTTTTCCAGGACAGCGGCACACGTATACGGCGTCCGTGTCCAGTCCTCATCTCGATGATTTCCTGTATAAAAGAAATATAATTTCCCATCAACAGAAATACCTGATCCGGAATGATTTCCCCTATTATCATAGAAGGTATCCGGTCTAAGTCCAACCCCCTGATTTTCCCAGGAGATCAGATCACTTGATGTAACATGATACCAGTATTTTAAACCATGAACCGCTCCCCACGGACACCACTGATAAAACAGGTGCCAGACGCCGTCATGATAAATAAATCCATTTGGATCGTTCAACAATCCCGTAACCGGCTGTACATGATACGTCTGACGATATACAGATTCCTGTATGGATTCATATAGATCTTTCAGTTCATCCGGACTTTGCAGCACCCGATAACGTTCCTCTCTGGTCCATTCTCTCATAATAAATTACCCTACTTTCTTTCAGTTCAGTCTAAAATAAGTATATGTAATCGATTTCATAGACATCATAGCACAGAATTCCTTTTTCTGCACTAAAATACTCGACAAAATTAAAAAAATTTTTTTGTGGAAAATTCACAAACCATCGGTCAGATAGAATAAAAAAGAAACTATTCCATAAAAATCTGAAGCTTCATAAAAGCCTGGATTTTATGGGATAGTCTCTTTCTTCTCCATGAAAGGGCCAAAATCGACATTAGCCGATTGCCCTTTTTTTAAAAAGACAATCGGACCAAAGCCCGTTTTAACGCCAGTTCCGCCCTGTCGATATCAATCGACGGATCTCCCGACCGTATCCTTTTTTCCGCCCGCTCTTTTGCTCTCTGTGCACGTTTCCGATCAATTTCTTCCGGCCACTCGATCGTCTCAGCAAGAATCGTTACTTTTTCTGGAAGAATTTCCAAAAATCCGGCCATTAATGACGCCTTCTTCTTTTCTCCTCCGGCTTCCGTAATCGTCATCACACCGGGAGCAATGACCTGCGTCATCGGCATATGATCGGCATAAATTCCGTTCTCTCCTTCTGTCGTACAATACTCCAGCATGACCGCCGCACCTTTATAAAAAATCCGGTCTGGAGTGATGATCTCCAATTGAAACTGCTTTTGTGCCATATGACCACCACCTATTTTTGATTAAAACGTTCCATTACTTCGTCAATCGTTCCGGCATTCAAAAACATTCCTTCCGGGACCTCGTCGTACTTGCCTGCCAGGATTTCTTTAAATCCGCGGATCGTTTCTGTTAACGGCACATATTTCCCCACGAGGCCGGTAAATTGCTCCGCTACAAAAAACGGCTGAGATAGAAATCTCTGAATCTTTCGCGCCCGTGCTACAATAATCTTATCATCTTCGGACAATTCATCCATACCGAGAATTGCAATAATATCCTGTAATTCTTTATATGTCTGTAAGATTTCCTGTACACCTCTTGCTGTGCGATAATGCTCTTCTCCGACAATACGCGGATCGAGAATACGCGAAGTAGATTCCAACGGATCAACTGCCGGATAAATCCCCTGTTCCGAAATCGCACGGGAAAGTACCGTTGTCGCATCCAGATGTGCAAATGTCGTCGCCGGCGCCGGATCGGTCAAGTCATCCGCAGGTACATACACTGCCTGAACCGATGTGATCGAACCATTTTTCGTCGATGTAATACGTTCCTGAAGCGCACCCATCTCCGTCTGCAACGTCGGCTGATATCCTACCGCGCTCGGAACACGCCCAAGCAGGGCCGACACTTCAGATCCCGCCTGTGTAAAACGGAAAATATTATCAATAAATAACAAGACATCTTTTCCCCCGTTATCACGGAAGTCTTCTGCCATTGTAAGTCCTGTAAGACCAACCCTCATACGAGCTCCCGGAGGCTCATTCATCTGCCCGAATACCATCGTTGTCTTTTCAATGACTCCGGACTCCATCATCTCATAATAAAGGTCATTTCCTTCACGTGTCCGTTCCCCAACACCCGTAAATACGGAGTAACCTCCATGTTCTGTTGCAATATTGCGGATCAGTTCCTGGATCAACACTGTCTTACCGACTCCGGCACCCCCAAACAGTCCGATCTTGCCTCCTTTTTGATATGGACAGAGCAGATCTACCACTTTAATACCCGTTTCCAGAACTTCCGTCTCCGTTGCCTGTTCTGCAAATGCAGGAGCCTTCCTGTGTATCGGTAAATAAGCTGCTCCTTTCGGAGCTGGTTTTTCATCAATTGGTTCCCCTAATACATTAAAAATCCGTCCCAGAGTTGCCTCCCCGACCGGCACTTGAATCGGTCCTCCAGTCGCGATCGCATCGGAACCGCGAACCAATCCATCTGTCGGACCCATAGAAATACATCGAACCGTATCATCGCCGAGATGCTGCGCCACTTCTACCGTCAGGCTGCTCCCGTCCTTTTTCGGAATACGGATCGCATCGTTGATTTCCGGAAGCTTCCCTTCACGAAATCGGATATCCAAAACGGCTCCGATGATCTGGGTGATCTTTCCGATAGTTTGTTTTTCCATGTTTCCCTCCTAAAATCACTGCTGATCTGAATATGACCATCCTCTCTGCTAATTTAATGCTTCTGCACCGGAAATGATTTCTGTCAATTCCTGCGTGATCGCTCCCTGCCGTGCCCGATTATAAGCAAGAGACAATTCCGCGATCATCTCTTCAGCATTACTCGTTGCCGAATCCATTGCCTGCATTCTCGCACCATTTTCACTCGCATGGGCTTCCGTCAGGGCTCCATAGATCATGCTGAATATATACTTCGGAATGATCATATCCAGCGACTCTTCCTCATCCGGTTCATAATTCATCAACGTATTCATCTTTGTCTCTTCCAATGCTTCCCGATCAATTTCCACAGGAAGTAATTTTATCAATTCCGGAATATGGACAACCGTATTTTTAAATCTTGTATAAGCAAGATCGATCTCTCCAATCTCTCCTGCTGCATAACGGGACAGCAGCTCTCGTCCGAGCTTTTGTGCATCTGCATACCGGGGTTCTTCAACCATCCCCGAATAATCCGCCGTAATCTTATAATTTTTCCGGCTAAGTATCTCAACCGCTTTATGACCAACGCCGTAGATCTCTATCGATTCTTTATTCAGATTGCTTTCTGTCAGCAGCTTCACGATATTCATATTATACCCGCCGGCAAGTCCACGATTCGAAGATACAACGATCACCGCTTTTTTCTCCGATCCATTGACATTCAGATATGGATGTTTCAGACCGCCGGATTTTTTTAAAATCGATGTCACTGTTTCATACATTTTCTGAAAATATGGATGAGTCTGTTCTGCCCGCGTCCTTGCCTTTTGCAGTTTTACGGTCGAAACGAGCTTCATCGCCTTCGTGATCTGCTGCGTATTTGCAATACTTTCTTTTCGTCTCTTAATATCTGCCATGGATGCCATGCTCTTATGCTCACATCCCTTCTATTCTAAAAATTCCTTCTTACTCTCTTTCACTGCCTCGACCAGCAGTTGTTCCGTATGCTCTGAAAGCTCTTTTTCTTCACGGATTGCCGTAAAAATTTCCGGATATTTTGTATCAATAAATGTGATCAAAAATTTCTCATATTCCATGATTCGTCCGATTTCAATATCCAGTAAATATTTTTTCGTCGCCGCATAAATAATAACGACCTGCTGCTCTACCGGCATCGGCTGATATTGCGGCTGTTTTAGGATTTCCCGGATCCTCTCTCCCTGTGCTAAACGTTCTTTTGTATCTTCATCTAATTCCGATCCAAACTGTGAAAATGCTGCCAGCTCACGATATTGTGCCAGATCGGTACGAATCGTTCCGGCAATCTTTTTCATCGCTTTGATCTGAGCCGATCCTCCGACCCTGGATACCGATAATCCGGCATTGATCGCCGGACGAAAACCGGAATTGAACATTTCTGTTTCCAGATAAATCTGCCCATCCGTAATGGAGATAACATTGGTCGGAATATAAGCGGATACATCTCCTGCCTGCGTTTCAATGATCGGAAGCGCTGTCAGCGAACCGCCGCCCAGTTGATCCGACATTCTCGCAGCCCTTTCCAACAATCTGGAGTGCAGATAAAAGACATCCCCCGGATAAGCTTCCCTTCCAGGCGGACGCCGAAGCAAAAGAGACAGCGTACGATAAGCCGCCGCATGCTTACTTAGATCATCATAGATGATCAACACATCTTCTCCTTGTTCCATCCACTCTTCTCCGATCGCACATCCTGCATATGGCGCAATATATTGAAGCGGGGCCAGTTCACTGGCCGTTGACACAACAACTGTCGTATAATCCATCGCACCGAATTCTTCCAATGTCTTTACAATACCCGCAACTGTCGAGGCTTTCTGGCCAACCGCAACGTAAATACAGTGTACGCCCTGACCTTTTTGATTGATGATCGTATCAATTGCAATCGCTGTTTTTCCGGTCTGGCGGTCGCCGATGATCAGTTCCCTCTGCCCCCGTCCGATCGGAACCATCGTATCAATTCCTTTTATCCCCGTCTGAAGAGGGGTATCTACTGCTTTACGGGCAATAACACCCGGAGCAGTCCGCTCAATCGGCCTTGTCTTCGTTGATTCGATCGGTCCTTTTTCATCAATCGGATGTCCGAGGGCATTAACGACGCGCCCGGTCAATGCATCTCCTACCGGAACTTCGACAACACGGCCGGTTGATTTTACAATATCTCCTTCACTAATATTTTGATTATCCCCTAACAATACTGCTCCGACATTGTCTTCTTCCAGGTTCAGGATCATACCATACACTTCTCCGGGAAAAGCCAGCAATTCTCCCTGCATGGCATTTTCCAACCCATAGATCCGTGCTATCCCATCCGCCACCTGAATCACCGTTCCAACATCAGATAATTCTATTTTTGCAGAATATTTCCTGATCTGCTCTTTGATCACAGAGCTGATTTCTTCTGGTCTTAAATTCATGGAGCTTTTTGCACCTCCTAATGATTAGCTGATTGAAATCTGATTCAATGCCTTTACCATATTGGCAAGTTTTGTTTTAATACTGCTGTCTACAACTTTGTCATCTACGTGGATCACTAATCCGCCGATCAGACTCTCGTCAATGATGTACTCCACTTCAAAGGATTCATATGATGTTGTTTCAAGCAGTTTCTTTACAATGGCCTTTTTCTGGGCATCGGTCAGTTCCATCGGTGCGGCAATCCTTGCGGCACCGACCTTCTCATGTTTTTTGATTCGTTCTTCCACATATTGAAAAATGGCCAGAATATCCCTGTAACGTCCCTTTTGAATGATAATGGTTAAAAATCCTGTCATATCATCACTGACACGTCCTCGAAATATTTTTTCCATCATCCGGATTTTTTCCTCTCCTGGCAGATTCGGATGATTCAATAATGGTAAAAACGCTTCATTTTCTTTAAAAATCTTCTGTAACGCCAAAACTTCTTCTTTGATCTGAGAAAGTTCGCCTTTTTCCAGGGCAAGTTCAAACAAAGCATCTCCATATACCTTGCTTACTCGCTTAGCCATGTCTGATCACCCATCTCTCTTAATGTTTCTTCAATAAGAGCTTCCTGCTTTTTCGCATCAACCGCTTCGGCAATTAATTTTCCTGCCATCATTGATGCGATTGCGATCATCTCTGTTTTTACCTCATCTTTCACTTTCTTCTTTTCCATTTCCACTTCCGCGTTCGCACGGGCAATGATCCTTGCCGCCTCTTCTTTTGCCTGCAAAATGATCTCTTCTTCTTTTTTCAATGCCTTTTTCCGACTCTCAGCAAGAATCCGGTCCGCTTCTTGATTGATATCCTTCAACTTATTTTCATAATCTTCACGCAGCTTGCCGGCTTCTTCCATATCTGCCGCTGCAGATGCAAGTTCCTGCCGGATTTTTTCCTGTCTGTCGCGCAAAATCTTTTTTACCGGTTCATACAGGATATAAGAAAGAAGAAAGAATAACAGAAAAATACAGATCGCCTGACAGATCACATCAAAACCAAGCTGCAGATCTAAGCCAAACACTCTTCCGTCCATCCTTTGGCCTCCTTTTCGCTCTGATTTCCTGCTCCTATAATCTGCCGATCAACGGATTCGCATATAATAAAATCAGAGCAACAACCAGACCATACAGACCGGTTGTTTCTGCAACTGCCTGACCTAATAACATGGTTGACATGATCTCACCTCTGGCTCCGGGATTTCGTCCGACAGCAGAAGCTCCATAACCTGCAGCAATCCCCTGTCCGATACCAGGACCAATACCAGCGATCAGCGCTAAACCTGCACCGATTGCGGATCCCATTAATACTAAACCTTCGTTTGTAATTCCACTCATAACAAAATTCCTCCTATTCTTTGTTGCTTAGTCTTCTGCATCACGCTTATCTGTGATATAAACCATTGTTAACATTGCAAACACATACGTCTGTATCGCTCCCGAAAACAGATCAAAGTATGCATGCAGAAATGTCGGTATCCCAATCTTCATCAATACCGGGAGCATTCCGTACCACAAGGCCAGCATAACAGTTCCGGCGATCATATTTCCAAATAAACGCAATGACAAAGATACCGGAACTGCAAGTTCTCCGATAATATTAACCGGCGTCAAAAGCGGGATCGGTTTTGTCAGATTCGTAAGTACGCGGATCTTACTTGTTTTGATCGCACTGTACTGAATCAGGACAAATGTGATCAGCGCCAGCGCCAGTGTTGTACCGTAGTCTGCTGTCGGCGGCCGCAGCCCGAATAATCCGGAAATGTTCGATAAAAAGATAAAGATCATAACCGTAGAAACGTAATTAACAAATGGTTTCGCATGGCGCCCCATGCTTTCATGAATCAAATCAGACAAGAACTCCACGACAAGTTCGATCACATTTTGCACATCATTCGGCACCTCATAGTCTTCTTTCATGATCTGATGCCTTGCAAACAAGGCCAGCAGTATGATCGAACCCGCGACGATCAGTGTCGTTACATGCGTTGTTGTAATATATACTGTCTGGCCGAAAAATTTGACCGGTAATAAATAATGAACAGAAAAATCCACGGCATTATCTGCCAGCATAATATGACTGCTCGCCCCATTTAGGAAACCGGCCGTTCCAACTCCCATAGCCTCTCCTCCTTTTTATTGAATTTTTCTCACGACTGCTCATTGCTGCCTGTGATTTTCTTTGTAATCCATCGATTGATCACCGGTTGCATAAATGCAGAAATCTTAATCCCCATCAATGCAATGATAAATCCGATCAAACAGGATACGCTTATCTTAACCGCAACAATCCCGATCAGGATCACGATCAGAGACCGCAGCATCAGTCCCCGTAAAATATAAGTTCTGGCAGATTTTTCCGTCATATCCAGAGCCCCTTCGATATAATATAAGATCATAGAACTGAAAATAATCGCTCCGATCATACCAATTGCTGCACCAAATAAAAAGAATATATTGCCCTTTGTGATTATTATTCCCAAAACCGCCACAATTACATCCACAAAAATAATTCCTATGATCAGATCGAGTAGTGTTTCATTGAGTTTACTCAGCTTTTTTCTTATCATTCTCAGACTCCTCTCCCTCTTGGATCGCCTTTCTTACAAGGATAGAAACGCCCCGAAATCCACCGGCAATTCCTAACAGCAAAAACGGAATAAAAAGATTGACGGAAAACTTCTCATCAATAAAAAGTCCGAGAAACATACACATAAAAATTGAAGTCAGCATTGTTATGCCTATTTGCGTGATCAAGGATAACATTTTCAAAATCTTACGTGTTGTTTTCATCATCTTTTCCTCACAATCATGCAGGCCATTCCGTTCAAAACCTCTTCTTGCTCTCTTTTATTATTATACCATTTAGCCAAGGATATATCCACTTTTACCAAAGAATATATTCACTTTCACCAAAAAAAAGAGACGTTACTTTGCAGTAAAACGCCTCTTATCTTTAATATCTAAGTTCCTCTGTTTTTTCTACGGCAACTCCGGTACTAAAATACGTCATCGTTGCTTTTGCAACCAGTTTATCGTGTTCATCCGTCATATTCACATCATAAATACTTAATGTCTTTCCATGCTTCACTTCTTCTGCCTGAGCCGTGATTTTCCTCGAATGATGCGTTCCCTGCAGATAGTGGATCGTTCCCGTTGAGGTAACAATATAAAAGCCCCGACTCATCGCCGCTGTCCCACCAACAGTATCTGCAAGAGCGAACAAAACGCCTCCATGGATCGCGCCGTATGGATTCAACATCCGATCTTCAATCTCCAATACCCCCACAGCTCTTCCCGGTTCCTGCGGCCGGATCAGCATACCGAAATCAGAAGTCAGACCGCTGTGTGCATTTTTTTGAAACTTCCGCTTCTTCTCATCCATGATCAATCTTCTTCTCCCCGGAATACGATCTTACCGGTTCTCCAGTCCATATCATCAACGATAGCAAGAGATTCCAGATGAATTCCCTTGTCTCGGATGATTTTGCCTCCAATCTGAAATCCTTTTTCAATCATGACAGATGCACCAACCAACTCTGCACCGGAAATTTCCACAAGATTTGCCAACCCTTCCAGCGCTTTTCCATTCGCTAGAAAATCATCGATCAATAAAACCTTATCTCCTTTGCCAAGAAAGTCTTTCGATACGATAATGTCATAAATCCTTCCATGAGTAAAGGATTCTACCTTTGTTGTATATACTTCACCGCTGATATTTTTAGTTTTGGATTTTTTTGCAAAAACTACCGGTACATCAAATTCTTCTGCTACAATACATGCAATTCCAATTCCTGACGCTTCAATCGTCAGAATCTTATTAATCTCTTCTCCTTCAAAACGTCGTTTTAATTCTTTTCCAATTTCACGAAATAACTTGACATCCATTTGATGGTTTAAAAAACTATCAACTTTTAATACATTTCCCTGTTTTACAATTCCATCTTTTCTAATACGATCTTTTAATAGCTGCATGTTATTCTCCTTATGTCTCTGTTCTTCTCTATAAGATGATACGGTCTTGTTTATTATAGATAATCATATCACACAATTCTATTTCTGCTCAATAAAATTTGCAATTTTTTCGAATTCTTTCTTCAAACTGAGGATTTTCGCATCTTCTCCCGCCAGATTTGCCAGTTTTACTGCTCTTTCTCTCAGGCAGTCATCATCTGCCTGATTCAGCACAAGAATCGTTTCGGCATCCGGATATTGCGCCCGCATTCTCTCCAAATACCCTTTCTGCAGGATTTGTGCAGCAATGCTTTCATCGATGATCTCATCCGCTTCAGCGATCTGATCCGCCAGCAAATATCGATGGCAAGCATCTTTCATTTTCTGTCCCAACGCACTCAAACCAAATACGACGCAGATCTGATCCGCATCCGGATAGACGACCGGCTCTTCCTCTCCTGGGAACTTTGCCGGAAGCCGTTTCGAACCATCCGCCTCAATGCAGATCACATCTGCATAGGATGCGATCTTATGATATAAATCGTCTCCGATCCATGTAAATTTTTTTTCGGAACCTTCCTTTTTTCCTGCCACAACGATCAGTTGACTGTCAAACGCCTGCCAAACCTGCTCTATAAAAAGCTCCGGATCTTCATCCAACAAGATCATTCCCTTTTCCCGCACCATATGCGTTGTTGTCAGAATCAGCACCTTTTTTCCTTTCCGACTGTACTTCTGTGCCAAATAATGAAGCAGAGATGTTTTTCCGCCGGAACCAACTGCATAAATCCGAAATTCCCGTTTTTGACCTTTTTGTTCACATGCATCCTGAAAATCAGCGAAATTATCCACATCTTTTCGCTCTTTTTCCACCGGCAGCTGAAACTCGAATATTTCTTCCGGATGTCTTCTCATCACAGCCCGTCCTCCCTGATCCCCCGTCAGGGCTTTCAGCTCTTCTACATAATCCTGACGAAAGATTCCCGGATTCCCCGGTACTTCGCCGTACATCACGCTTCCGGCTTTTTTCCCGGAACGAAGAAATTCCGAAATAAAACGAACGATCGTCTCCGCCCTGATAAATGGCTGATCGGCCGCTTGAAACAGATAGCAGCTGTTTTCTTCCGCTTTGATGTTCTGCAACGCATTTCGAATAGAATAAGACATTCCCTTTTTGCTTTCTTCGCTAAACAGAGCCATCACACAATCTTCCTTACTACAATGATCAAAAATCTCCGGATACTGCGTCACTACGTATATATGGCAATTTTCAAACATTTTAGCCGCTTCTTTTAACTGCTCCAGTCCATATTGATACAACGGCTTTCCATGAATGTCCTGCAGTAATTTATTTGTATGTTTTCCATTGATGAAAAACCGGCGGCTGTTTCCAGCCGCCAGATAGATCATATTAATTTTCATGTTCTAAAAGCCCCATTGCAATCTGTTCCGGGGTAACCGGCAGTTCATAAAAACGAAGTCCGGTCGCATTATAAATCGCATGTGTTAAAGCCGCCAGAGGCGTATTGATCACGACTTCCCCGATTGACTTCGCACCATATGGTCCGGTCGGCTCGTAGCTGCTCTCAAATTCAACTCTGAGTTTCCCCATATCCATACGGGTTGGAATCTTATATTGCATAAATGAATTTTCTCGTAATCTTCCCTTTTCATTATACGTAACATTTTCGGACAGAACCATACCGATTCCCTGAACGATACCGCCCTCTGCCTGTACTCTTGCAAGATTCGGATTAACGACCGTTCCGCAGTCCACAACAGAAACATACTGGATCACTTCTACATAACCGGTTTCTTTATCCACTTCAATCTCGGCAATGCCGACCATAAATGGCGGCGGAGAAACCGGCGAAGAACAGGTCGCGGTAAACTGAAATTCCTGATTGTTATTTACCATTGATTTTGTAGCAATATCAATAAGAGAAACTTCTTTTCCATCTTTTAGGTTCCGTACATAATCTCCATCAAACTCCAGCGCATCAATATCTTCCGTACCGAGCATCTGCGCACCGACTTTCATGATCGCTTCTTTTAACTGATTTGCTGCCTTCTGAGTTGCCAGACCAGTCACATATGTGGTACTCGATGCATATGATCCGGAGTCATACGGAGAAATATCCGTATCCGCAGAATAAGAAACGATTCGATCGATATCACAATCAAGCTCTTCTGCTGCCATCTGCGCAAGAATCGTATCACAGCCGGTTCCCATATCGCCGGCGCCGAGCGTCAGCGTATAAAAGCCATCATCATTCAGCTTGATGGTCGCCCCACCGACATCACAGCCGGAAATCGCCGATCCCTGCATAGCCAGCGATACGCCGACACTTCTGACTTTTCCATTTCCCATATCTCTGCAAGGGAACTTTTCATCCCACTGAATCATCTCTTTTGCACGGGTAAGACAACGATCTAAGGAACAGCTTACTGCAGTCTCTCCATAATAAGAAGGCATCTTTTCTCCTTCTTTTACCATGTTCATTTCACGAAGTTTGATCGGATCAATATTTAATTCTGCCGCAAGCTTATTCACTGTAGATTCTACTGCAAAAATCCCCTGCGTTGCACCATATCCGCGATAAGCTCCTGCAGACTGCACATTTGTATAAACAACATCATAATCGAACCGGTATGCTTCCAGATCTCCATATAAAGAAATTGATTTGTGCCCGGATAATCCAACAGTCGTCGGTCCGTGTTCTCCAAAAGCTCCTGTATTTGACAGTGTATAAATACCGATGGCGCGGATGTGTCCGTCTTTCGTTGCACCGATCTTACAGGTCACCTCCATCTCATGACGCGGTGATGCCTGAATCTGGCTCTCTTCTCTTGTATATATGATTTTTGCAGGCTTTCCGGTTTTCCATGTAACAAATGCCGGAAAGACTTCCGCTACCGAAGTCTGTTTTGATCCAAAACCACCTCCGATACGAGGTTTCATAACACGGATCTTGGATTTTGGTATATCCAGAGCATGTCCCAAAATTCTGCGGATATGGAATACAATCTGTGTAGAGCTGACAACATTTAGTCTTCCATACGTATCCATATACGTAAATGTACGGAATGTCTCCATCGGCGTCTGATTATTCGCCTTTGTGTGGTATGTGCCCTCTACTACCACGTCGCAGTCTTCCATGACTTTATCATAGTCTCCATATGTGCTGCGGTCGGAAGCAGCAAGATTTCGTTTATTATCCGCACCAACCTGGCATTTTGCCAGCCAGTTGTCTTCCGGATGAATTAAAATATCACTGTCTTTGGACTTATGAAAATCCAGGATCGGCTCTAATACCTGATACTTTACCTTAATCAGCTTTAATGCCCGGTTTACCGTCTTTTCATCCACGCCGGCCACGATCGCGACCGGATCTCCGACGAAACGCACCCTCTGATCCAGAATCAGACGATCATATGGACTTGGTTCCGGATAAGTCTGTCCCGCCATTGTAAAACGCTTCTGCGGAACATCTTTATACGTATAGATCACTTCGATCCCCGGAACTTTCATCGCCCTGCTCGTATCGATTTCCTCGATCAATGCATGCGCATGCGGACTTCGAAGCAATTTTACGATCAAGCAGTCTTTCGGGGCAATATCATCTGTATAAACGGGTTTTCCGGTCACTAACGACATCGCATCTTTTTTTCTGATCGGTTGATTTACCACTCTCATACTCTATTCCCCCTTCTGCTCTTTTGCTTTTTTATATTCCAAAAATGCCAGGATTCCCCGTAACTGTCCTTCATAACCGGAACAGCGGCATAAGTTTCCTGATAAATATTCTTTGATTTCTTCTTCTGACGGATATGGGTTTTCACGGAACAGAGCGATCGCATTCATAATAAATCCCGGATTGCAGAATCCACATTGCTCTGCACCCTGATCCGCAATAAATGCTCCAAATTCTTCTGCTTCCTCCTGCAGTCCTTCTAAAGTCGTTACCTTTCTGCCATCCGCTCTGACTGCAAGCGTCGAACAGGAAAGCACCGGTTTGTCATCCAGAAATACCGTACATAATCCGCAGTTTGCTGTTTCACAGCCGCGTTTTACACTATAACATCCCTGGGAACGAACAAAATCAAGCAGCAGCATATCCACATCGACTTCTGCTGTTACCTTTTTTTCATTTAACATCATACTGATCTTCACTGTTGTCCACCTCCCAGCTGTAAAAGTGACCGCCGTACAACCACTTTGATCAAATGACTGCGGTATTCTTTACTGCCGCGCATATTTGATCCGGTACGAACCTGTTTAGAAACATAATCTCCAAATGCTCTTGCACTCTTCTCTGTAATTCCTTCTTTCAAAATTCCCGTCTGATCTTCAACCGCTGTCGCTCTATATGGTCTGGCACCGATCACTGCCGTCACCTGATCTCCGGCTTTCGAAACCGCACATGCGATCGTCGGAAAATCTGTCTTTGTATTACGGACACTCATGTATACGACATCCATCGGTGTTTTTTTAACAATCAGACGGACCAGGATATCATTGTCCTTTTCCATATAGGCAAACGTACGAAGCGGAACGATACCGCCTTTATACAATTCCACATAAGAATCCAACGCCATAAACATCGTAAGAACATCTGAAAATCCAAATCTCCCAAAGACACTTCCTCCAACGGTTGCCACATTGCGGAACTGAACGCCTACGATATGACGGACACTTTCTCTGACTGCCCCATTCGTGTATTCATTTAATCCTACATGCGTTTCTATATCACGCAGCGTCACCATACATCCAATCCGAAACTCTTCCTCTGTCTCTTCAATTGTATCCAGACCGAGACCAGACAGATCAATGACTGTACCGATATTATGGTTTTCCATCTTCATCCAGAGCATACCGCCGATGATCTTACTCGTCTTCTTCTGGTTCCATTCATATGCCTCTTCCAAGTTTGCCGCCTTTTGATAGTTACTGAACGTCAGCATAATAAACCTCCTCCGTGTTGCAGACAATGCGATGGTACATAACTCTAATCCTCAATCATCTGAATTCTTCTCAGATGTCTTTCGTCATTGGAAAACGGGGTATCTAAAAAAGTATCTACGATCTTAATCGCCAGTCCCGGTCCAGTTACTCTGGCTCCTAAAGCGACAATATTGGCATCATTATGTTCTCTTGTTGCCTGTGCACTGAAACAATCGCCGCATAAAGCTGCGCGGATCCCCTTTATTTTATTTGCTGTAATTGAAATACCAATTCCTGTTCCGCAGATCAAGATTCCTTTTTCACATTCTCCTGATACGATTGCATTGGCAACTGCTTTTGCATAAACAGGATAATCAACGGCCTCTGTGCTATAACAGCCGTAATCCTTATAATCCAATCCTCTGTCCTTTAAATGTTCTATGATTTCTTGTTTTAACGCGTATCCGCCGTGGTCACAACCAATTGCTATCATCTTTTCTCCTTCCTTTACTTAAGCAAATTTTATCTTCCATATTTTATCTATAAGCTGCTTGATCTGTAAAAAGCAACACTCATATTCTTCCCTGCTTTTTCCGTATGGATCCTTAATATCGCCAACTTCCCCTGCATATTCATAAATCGTGGCAACCTCTAAAAATCCTTCATAATTCTCCAATACTTTCTTTTTCTGGTCTTCTGTCATGGTAATAATAACGGTATCTTCTGTAATTTCTTCCTGTATTAACGGTGCGGAAGTAAAATCCGCATCAGTATAACCATGAGAGCGTACGATTTGTGCAGCGCCGGGATGCACCGGTTCTTCAAATAATACGACCAGTCCTCTCGAACAGATCTGTACGACCGATTGCAGTTTTGCCTCTTCTACTTTCTGTTTCATGACAGCTTCCGCCATAAAACTCCGGCACGTATTTGTCGTACTGACAAAAATATACTTCACCCAATCCCTCCTTTGCCTTCTATTATAATCATAATTCCATATCAAACTTCTATTCTTTCATAACCTGCTGCTTTCATAAGCCGGTTCATAATGGCAAATCCATTTTGACCGGATTCAAATACCTGTGAATAGATCAGGTCCACATCCTCATGATCAAACTGCCGGAGAACTGCGTATAACGAATGCGCGATCGTCCGATCACTGCTGCTTGTGCCGATCGACAGTACAACATCTGCATCAAATAACGCAATCGTCTCGTCCGTTCCGATCACACCGACTTTTTTATCATTATCATGTGCTTCTTTTGTTTTCTTATTTATGTAGGAAATTACGTTATGTTCGCTTCCGGATACTAATACCAGCTTTGCCTTTGGCGCATAATGCCGGTACTTCATGCCTGGCGCTTTCGGTGCTGCACCTTCCATCCTCTTCATCTTCAATACTGCCGGATCGATCGCTACTGTCTCTCCGATCACTTCTTCCAGTTTCTCTTTTGTAATAAAGCCCGGACGAAGGATCATCGGCATGTCTCCGGAAAAATCAATAATTGTAGATTCAATGCCAATTCCCACCATGCCGCCGTCCAAGATCAGCGGAATCTTGCCTTCCATATCTTCATAAACATGTTCTGCCAGCGTTGGACTCGGTCTGCCGGAAGCATTTGCACTCGGAGCTGCGATCGGACATCCGCTTTTTGCAATAAGTGCCAAAGCGATCGGGTGATCCGGCATTCGGACTGCTACTGTAGAAAGACCTCCTGTCGTTTCCAAAGGAACAAGATCCGATTTATTTAAAATGATCGTCATCGGTCCCGGCCAGAAAGCCCTCATTGCCTTTTTCGCAGCCTCCGGAATCTCCTGTACCAGAGGTACTAACTGCTTTATATCAGAAATATGTAAAATCAGCGGATTATCCGAAGGTCTTCCTTTTGCCGCATAAATTTTAGCAGAAGCTTCCGGATCAAGTCCGTTCGCTCCCAAACCATATACCGTTTCTGTCGGAAATGCGACCAATTCCTTTTTCTGAATCCACTGAGCCGCTTTTTCAATTGCCTTCTTATCTATCTTTTGTTGATCAAGTTTTATTATTTCTGTATTCATAAACATCACTTCCCAATTTAATTATAGCATAAAAACAAAACTTTACAAATAATATTCTATTTCCCATATTTGAAGACATATAATAAATAGAATCTTCTATTGCGGAGTTTTTATGAAGCGTATATTCTTTTCTTTTATTCTCATATTTATCTCCTATGTTTGTTCAAGACAAGGATATCAGATGGTCACCACCCTTATGGAGCCTGCAGAAAAAAAAACCGTCGTCATCGATCCCGGACACGGCGGAGAGGATCCGGGAAAAGTCGGCATCAATCAGGTTCTGGAAAAGGATATTAATTTGCAGATTTCCTTATATTTAAAAAAATATCTGGAGGCCAACGATGTCCATGTGATCATGACGCGAGAAACAGATGAAAGTCTGTCTACTTCTACAAGCAACCGCAAAACCTCAGATATGTCGAACCGAAAAGAAATTATATTTCAAAACAACCCTGCTGTAGCCATCAGCATCCATCAGAACAGCTATCCATCAGAAACTGTTCACGGTGCACAGGTTTTTTATGGACAAAATCATGAAAATAGTAAAGCTCTTGCGGAAATCCTGCAAAAAAATCTGTTGAAGATAGATCAGAACAATCACCGCGCTGCAAAATCCAATACTTCCTATTACCTTTTCCGAAATAACCCGTATACGACTGTCATCGTTGAATGTGGATTTTTATCAAATCCCGAAGAATCATCCTGGCTCAACGACGCCGATTATCAGAAAAAAATCGCCTGGCAGCTTCATCTCGGAATCATAGAATATATCAAAACAATACACGAATAAAAACGCTTATAAAGAAACAACACCAGTATATAACTGGTGCTGTCTTTTGTAAACTAATATCATCGCTTATTCGGGCCATGGGTAATCGATTAACAATCTGTTACCTTAATATAATGTACTTTGCAAATCTCCCCTTTCTCATTTTCTTCAAAATCCTTCATATAACAGTTTTCTTCCTGCACGATCCGGTTCATAACTGCGAGATTCTCCTCTGTTACGGAAACATCTTCCACATCCACGTGATAACCGGAACGATAGTAATCCAGCAATCCACTGTTCAACGAAATCGTCTCTTTTTTCATAATGCAACACCTTCTCCATGGAATCTAAGACTGCTCCTTCATACCTTTTCGGAAAAAGACCAGATGATGCTGTGATAATATACGGAAAATTGCCCAATAGAATTTCTCTCTTATAGTGTTTTCATAAAACTTTGGGCATATAATAATATAAATAGAAAGTCAGCGCTTCTTTCTGAATACTATTATACCTATATTTGGAAATTTTTTCAAGAAATAATTGTAATTTATTGGAAATTAAAAGAATTGCTTTACACTTTTTCATTCAACCATTATACTATATCTAAGTAAGAAGCTGTTTCTTATAGGAAAGGATGTGAAGAAATTGAGAATAGAGAAAATTAATGAAAATCAAATTCGATGCACATTGACAAAATCCGATTTGGAAGAACATCAGGTTCTATTAAATGAATTGGCATTTGGCACTGACCATGCAAAAGATCTTTTCCGCGATATGATGGCTCAGGCTTCCGAAGAATTTGGATTTGAAGCAGACGACATTCCGTTAATGATTGAAGCCGTGCCTGTTTCTCCTGACAAACTGGTTCTTATCATAACAAAGATGGAAAATCCGGATGAGTTAGATGAACATTTTTCAAAATATATGAAGCATTTTGACTTATCGGAAGATCCGGAAGAAGACAGTTTAGAGGACATTAACGATGAAACTGAAACATTCGGAGATTCTGTAAAACAAGAAAAAGAATCTGCCTCTCCGTTCAATCAGCTTATTCAGGAAGCACGCAGACTTGCCGGTCAGCGGGCTGAGAATAGCAAAAAAGAAACATCAGGCAACAAAAAACCTCTGCCGGAGACACATCGGATCTATCGTTTTCCATCACTTGCACAGGTGATGGATGCCTGCAGTAAAATTTATCCTTTGTATGAAGGTAATAATACGCTGTACCGGGATTCCGAAGAGAGTTTTTATTATTTGATCATAGAACGGGGCGATCATCCCCAGGAAGATTTTAAGCGAATCGGAAATGTGTTATCAGAATTTGCATTACAGATCCCTTACAGTTATGGTACGCATGCATATTTTGACGAGCATTTTACAAAAATTATCGAATCCAATGCCATAAATACATTAGCATCTCTGTAGATGTGCGACAAAGGGAGCTGACGGTTAATACCGATTTTTAGCCCCTGACATACAGGGAAGAGACAATCCCAAAGAATTCGGGCTTTTTTAAGAACTGAATTCTCCCGTGGACTGTCTCTTCCCTTTTGTATCCCTTATTTTAGGGCGCAAAACCCCTTGTCTGGATTTTTGGAAACGCTCCTTCTGCTAAGCGGTTTTCTGCTCCTTTTTTCTTTGTATTTCTTGATCTTATGATGTAAAAAGCAACCGATAGTCAAAACGCCGGAAATTTTATTCTCCTTGATATCACCATCTGCGGGAGAAAAGAACCTTTTTACTTTTTCTACAGTAGACATGGGAGTCTGTCTACGGGAGAAAGGAACCTTTTTACTTTTTCTTCCGTAGATATGGAAGTCGATCTACGGTGGAAATTAAACTTTTTAGTTTTCCTGCAGTAGACATGGGAGTCTGTCTACGGGAGAAAAGAGCCTTTTTACTTTTTCTGCAGTAGACATGGGAGTCTGTCTATGCTGGGGATTCAGAATTCAGCTAATCCCAATGTAGAATAATCTTCCTTTCATGTTAGAGACCTAAATCAGTATTAACCGACAGTTTCCCTTCCTATTTTCTTATCTTGAATCCGTCATCCATCTTCTTTTTGATGTTCCGATTTTATGGCACTTAGATTCACGATATCCGTTGCGATCTTACGGGCAAGATGTATGTTATGTGTCACCACGATCAATCCCATATTTCGTTTTTCAACTTCTTCTAATACAACGTTCCAGATCTGCGCCTGTGTGATAACATCCAGCATCGTACTGATCTCATCACAGATCAGATATTCTGCGCCGCTCATCAGCGCTCTCGCAACACAGAATCGCTGCAGTTCCCCTCCGGAAAGTTCTCTCGGAAACCGGTCCAACCACGCTTTTTCAATACCAAAGGCGTCCAGCACCTCACTTTTTAGTTCACCGCTTTCTTCCAATACACGCCGTAGTTTCCAACGCGGATTAATGGCTTTTTCCGGATGCTGATAGATCAGCTGCACCGGACATACTCCTTTTTTAGGCAGAAGCTTTCCATCCAGCAGAATCTGTCCTTTTACCGGTTCCAAATATCCAGCCAAAAGCAGGGCAAGCGTCGATTTTCCGTAGCCGCTCGGCGCAAAAATCGCAAGACGCTGTCCTTTCTCAACCTTTATGCTTTGGTCTTCCAGGATCCATGGCTGATGTTTTCCATATCGAAAATATATATTTTTTGCTTCAAGAGCCATAATAGCACCTCACTTCACCGCCGCGGCATTCTCTGACCGGCGGAACTTCCTTCTCACAGACTTCTGTTTTATGCGGACAGCGCGGAGCAAACAAACATCCTTGGGGAAGATTGCCTGCATAAGGCTGAAATCCTTCGATTGGCTGAAATCCATTTTGTGGAAGAGCATTCCAGAGCGCTTTCGAATATGGATGCCTTAACCGGTCTGCCCCCTGTTTAAAATCCGATGCCCACGCTGTCTCAACCGTAGTACCTGCATAAAAGACCGCAACTCTGTCAGCAAATTCTACCGCCAGATCAATGTCATGCGTGATCAGAATAACGGCTTTTCCTTCATCCGCCATTTCCCGAAACATTTTTAATGCCTCCAATGCCTGATCCAGACTCATTCCCGGAGTCGGTTCATCCGCAACGATCAATTCCGCATCTGTGATCAAAGCCGTAGAGACAAGGACACGTCTTGCCATTCCGCCGGAAAGCTGAAACGGATAGAGCTGTCTCGTTTTTTCCGGGAGTTCCAGCCTCTTCCACAATTGCTTTCGTTTTTTCCCCAATTCCTGTGTTTTTCGTCCCTCTACCTGCGCACCCACTTTCATCAGCGGGTCCAAAAAGGATACCGACTGCGGGACCAGGGCGATTTCTTTGCCTCTGAGCTGTCTTTGCCGCTCAGGAGTCAGTTCCTGTCCTTTATAATGCAGATGTCCCTGAACTTTCGCATTTCCCGGTAAAATTCCAAGTATCGCAGATGCGAGCAGGCTTTTTCCGGATCCGGAAGATCCGGCGATCGCGATCACTTCTCCCGGATAAACGGTCAAATGAAGATCCGAGATTACTTTCAGATCCTTCTGTTCCAATCCATGATCGTACATCCGAAAAGAAACAGACAGATCATGAATCTCTAAAAGCGTATCTTTTTTTTGTTCCATATTCAGCCTCCTATTCCTGTGCACTGTATGGATCGAGCATCATCCGCAGATGATCCCCCAGTTTATCGATCAAAAGTACGATCAGGACAAGGGTCATTCCCGGAAGAACCGCTGTCCACCACATGCCCGCCGACAGATAACGCATACTTTCCGACAGGATAATACCGATTGCGGATTGTTCCGGCGGCAGACCGAATCCGAGAAAAGAAACCGAAGCTTCATGCAGGATCGCATGCGGAAACATTAAGACCAATCCTACAAAAAATTGCGGCACCAAATGCGGCAGAAGATGATGGATCATGATCCAACCGCTTGATTTTCCAAGTTTTCTTGATACTGCCACATATTGCTGTGACCGCAGCTGCAGCACTTCTCCACGGATCAAACGCGCCAGGCTGCACCAATGGGTGGCGGCAATCCCTACGATCAATCCCTGCAGTCCACGTCCCATCGCAAATGAGATCAATATGATCAATATCGTATGCGGTACTCCCATGACCAGATCGATCACCCAGTTTATCAAGGCATCCAGCCACGCAGATCCGGCTGCTGCCGCGATCCCTATCAGCACCGCGATCACCGCACTGATCAAAGAAGCAATGAGTCCTACCGTCATACTGACAGACAAGCCCTTCCATGTGCGAAGAAAAAGATCCCTGCCGAGTGCATCTGTTCCAAATGGATGCTCCGGACACGGGGATCGTCTGGCATTTAAAAAACTTCCGGTGACCGCATCTTCGGGGATCATCGTTCCGAAAAGATAAATAGCGATCACAATACCGGCCATCAAAGCCGTCAACATTACAACTTTCGTTCGGCGATTCCATTTCATAACTCGTTCACCTCCCGGATCTGTGGATCTACGACACCATAAAGAAGGTTCGCGATCATATTTCCGACACAGACAAATAAAGCGGAAAACAACGTAATCCCGAGAAGCAAAGGCACGTCTCCATTCAGTCCTGCCGCAGAAACGGCACTGCCGAGCCCGGGATAACTAAATACATTTTCTGCCATAACCGATCCGCCGAACAGCTCTGCGAACGAAGCAAACTGCAGCGTCAATGCCGGAAGTAAAATATTTCTAAAGCCATGGCGCCGGAGGATCGTCCAATCTCCTTCTCCGCGCGCATGTGCAAATAAAACATATTCACTGTTCCATACATCGATCAGTTTTTGACGGGTATGCAGGGCAATATTGGAAAAAGACATGAGACTCAGGGTAAATGCCGGCAGGATCAGATGATAAATTTTTTCGAAAATAGTCACATTAACACTTGTCACCCCGACCGGAGTGGAAAAACCGATCGGAAACCAGCCCAGCCATACGGAAAAGATCAGAAGAAAGACCAGTCCCAGCCAGAAAGTCGGAACAGAGCTTAAAATATAACATATTTTCTTAATGATTTTATCCGGAGCCTTGTCCTTATACATTCCCATAATACATCCGCAGCTAAAACCGATCACACCCGCCAGCATCCACGCGCACAGCATCAATGCCAGAGAATTCAAAAACCGTTCCCCGATAATATCCGCAACCGGTCTCCGATAGATCAGCGACTCCCCGAGATTTCCATGCAGAAGTTCAGACAGCCATGTCAGATATCGTTCCACCGGCGGTTCCTGGACGCCCCAGTAAGCTTCGATCTCCATCCGCTGCTCCGGAGAAACAGACGCTCCCAGCTCCAGAATATACTGCTGAACAGGATCGACCGGTGATGCGCTTACAAGAGCAAAGGACAAAATGCTTACCGCAAGCAGCAGCGATAAGATCTTTATGCTGTTTGTAAGAAAAATACGGGCAAGCCGTCTAACGATTCCTTTCATAATCTTATTACCTCAATTTCTAATGGATTTTGAACAGGATTATTCAGCCCATGTCCATTCATTCAGATTCTGGATCAGAGGCAAACCGTGTCCATGTCCATGGATCGGCTGTTCTCCGATGGAAAGACCATCCCGTACATAGGTGACATGATCAAGATTCACGATCCATACCCAAGGACATTCCCCTTTCATTGCCGTACCAGTCGTACCGTCCCACTGTACTTTCTGCCAGTTCTCATTCGCTTCTTCTGCCGTCAGCGATTCCATAGCAGCTTCCAGATAACCATCTGTCACATCGCTCCTATACCCTTCCGGATTATAGTAGTCATCCAGGAGTGCTCCCTCTGAACGATATAGATAATACGTTTCATTTGGACTGGAAGAACCCCAACCCATCATAACCGCTTCAGAAAACATTCGCTGCATAATTTCATCCCAGCTGATTCCTTCTATATTAATTTTAATTCCGATATCCGCGACCTGTTCCGAAGCGGCCATCGCAACCGCCTGACGCACGGAATCTCCGGCAGGATAAATACAGGAAAATTCAGCTTTCAATCCATCCTTTTCCACAATGCCGTCTCCATCCGTATCTTCCCATCCGGCATCTGCCAAGAGCTGTTTCGCATATGCAGCATCTGTCTCAATCTTTACTTCCGGATTATTCCATGGCATTCCATCATTTTCTGAATAAGCCGGCCGTCCAAATCCATTTAATGCCACATCAACAATCTGCTGGCGGTCGATCGCATATGCTATTGCCTGGCGGATCTCAATGTTACAGGTCACATCATTTCCGATCGGCGCTCCGCTTTCTGTTTTCTTTCCTTCATCCGGAAGCATCGGTAGCGTAAATCCCCGGTTATCTGCAGAAGTGATCGCTTCTATATGATATCCATCCACCTCTGTGGAAGCGAGCGTCGCAGAAGAATAGGCAACATCGACTTCTCCTGCCTGAACCGCTGCAAGCGCTGCGTCTTCCGACATAAATACGACCGTAACATTTTTGATCGACGGAACGGTTCCGTAATAATTCTCATTCGCCGTAAAAAGAATCTGCTCCTGCGGTCTCCATTCTACAAATCGGTAAGGGCCAGACCCGATCGGATTCGTTCCATAATCCTCGCTGTAAGCATGCTCCGGGACAATCCCGATAGACGCAAGCGTATTTAAAAAGATCGAAGTCGGCTTCGAAAGCCTGATCTCTATCGTCGTATCATCCTGCGCTTTTGCACTTTCCATATAGGTAAGATCCACCGATCCCTGCGCTCCTTTTGCCGTCTCCAGCGTAAATGCAACATCTGATGCCGTCACTTTCTCTCCATCTGTAAAATACGCATCATCCCGGATTTTGAATGTCCACTCCAGGCCATCCGAGGACAATGCATAATCCACAGCCAGATCATTTTCAAATTCCAGATCCTCCGTATATCTTACAAGAGTGCTCTGTACGATCGGAGAATTTCCATGTCCCCAGCCTTGTGTCGGATCCAGCGTTTCCAGTTCCGATCCGATGGCAATGACAACACTGTCCTTATCTCCAGCCTGACTTTCTGTCTCATTCCCGCAGGCTGTCAGGCTAAACATCATAATTCCTGCTAAAAGTAAAGCGACTGCTCTTTTGATTTTCATGTATGTTTTTCCTTTCCTCAATTTAATATTACGTAATATAGAAGTACAGATACTTCCACACACAAAATAATAAAGCACACAGATCCTCTTCAGAGAATTTATGTGCTTTCTTAGCATCTCTTACAAATAAAATACTTTCATTGCTCATTTTGATCAAAAAAACTAACGCTTCTGCATTAGCATAGATAGCTTCATGCTATCAATAACATTATATACTATAGCTATATAAAAATCAATATTCAGAAAAATCGTTTTTCTGTTATGCCGAATTATAAATGATCTAATTCATCGATCACTGCCTGGATCAAGCGACTGAGATTCAGATCACTGACTCCTACAACGATGTTATCACAATGATTTACCGGTATTAAAAGCCGCTTCGCATCACTCTGTGCGACTGCTGCCGCCATACGTGGCGTAATCTCTCCAAACAGCGCATCGGCAATCACAATTCCAATCGGCCCGATAATCACATCTGCCTTTCTGCTGTTTACAACTGTGGCATTTTCTCCGGTTGCTGCATGATCTGCACCGGCTTTCAGCATTGCGGATGTAGCAGCCGAATTCGTTCCAACAGCTGTGATCACCGCATCCGGCCGGTTTGCTTTGATCGCTGTAACCAGTTGTCTTCCAATTCCGCCTCCCTGGGCATCAATGACTAATATATTCATAGTATTTCTCCTTTTATCGTGCTGCATCCTTTTTCTCTGTTCGTATTATACCATGCATGATTTTCCTTTTCCAGAATTATAAAGATCAGAAATAAGAAACAGACATCATGTTAACCATATTCTTCCGGCTTTCCATAATGTCTGTTTTATCCGTTTATCATATAAAATTATATTGAGAAAAATTATCATCAAAAATTTTTAAAAAATATGAGAAACACGCGACGCGCGTCTCTCATATTAATTTGTGATTATGTAAGTATTAATTATTCTGCGCTGATAGCTCCTACAGGGCATCCATCTGCACAAGAACCGCAATCTAAACATGTATCAGCATCGATTTCGTATTTTCCATCGCCTTCAGCAATAGCGCCAGCTGGGCATGTTCCTTCGCAAGCTCCACACATAATACAATCATCAGAAATTACATATGCCATAATTCGTTCCTCCTTATAACTTTATAGTACTATTTCTACACTGATAAGATTTTATCAAGTTATTATTATAATAATACACTTAACCTTTTCTGGCAAGTGATTTTTTGTACTAAAATTCAGACATATCGACATTTGGGGTTCTGTTGAGAAAAATAAATCATTTGGTTCCGGTTTTTACAATTAAATGAATGATTTTCCCTTTTTAAATCGTATTTATAATGAAAGCAATAAAAAATCATATATAATGAAGGAGGAAAGGTCATGAAAAAGATAATTACAGGATTTTTAACTGCTGCCATTGTCATTTGCATTGGAACCATTGGTATCTACGCATTGGGACAGGATTCCGAAACTTCGGCAGCCACTACAAAAACCACAGCTGTTTCTACAGAAAGCACAGCTGCAACCACAGCGGTCTCTCAATCAACCACCAGACAGACAACATCTGTCCGCTGTAAAAATTATATTGATGACAACAATGATGGCATCTGCGATCACTGCACAACATCCGTCCGCTGCGAAAATTATATTGACGACAATAATGATGGCATCTGTGATCACTGCACTTCTCAGACATATCAAACAAGACGTCATTGCTCGTACGGCAGCAGTAATTCCGGACACCATCATTCTCATGGAAAAAATCATAGATAAAGGAACCAGACAATTATGCGGAGCGAAACAGAAATAAACAGAGCAGTCGATGAATATGCCGATATGGTTCGCCGGCTTTGCATGTTACATTTGAAAAATTACGCAGATACTGAGGACATATTTCAGACAGTTTTTCTGAAATATGCCCTTAGTTCTATTGAATTTGAAAACAAAGAACATGAAAAGGCATGGCTGATCCGTATAACGATCAATGCCTGTAAAGATCTGCTGAAAAGCTTTTTCCGTAGAAATACCGTATCCATCCATCAATTGATAGAACAGCCGGCTCCCCAGGATCAGGATTATACAGACGTTTTGGAAGCCGTTTTATCGCTTCCGAAAAAATACAAAGATGTCGTATATCTGTATTACTATGAAGGATATACGGCGCCTCAGATCAGCAAGATCCTCGGAAAAAATGTGAATACGATCTATACGCTCCTAAACCGCTCAAAAAAAATACTGAAAGCCCAGTTAGGAGGAAGCGAATATGAATAATAAAATCCACGAAGCCTTCCAGCAAATCCACGCGGAAGAATCTCTCAAAAACAATACGAAAGTATTTCTTCGGGAACAACGGAAAACATCTGCCCGGCAAAGATCTTTCAAATACGGCCGCGCTGCATTCGCTTCCTTATGCATGCTTTTTCTTTTGATCGGCTTTGGGAGCTGGCGCTTTTATTTTACATCTGCTGCAACGATCAGCATCGATGTTAATCCTTCGTTGGAACTAAATGTCAACCGCTTTAACCGTGTTATAGACGTAACGGGATACAACACAGATGGGGAAAAACTGGCTGATTCACTCCGATTGAAACATATGGATTATAACGATGCCATTGAGACAATTGTACAATCGGATCAAATACAGGATCTGCTGTCAAAAGATGACGTTTTAACCATTACCGTGGCTGGGAAAAATAAGCATCAGTGCAATGCCATCTATTCAAATATAAAAACTTCTGCAGAAGAACATCAAAATACGTATTGTTATAATGCAGAGGAAGAAGATCTGGAAAAAGCACATCATTTAGGACTTTCTTCCGGCAGATATCAGGCACTTTTAAAACTGCAGTCTCTTGGTTACAATATTACAGCGGATGAAATTAAAACGATGACGATGAAGGAGATCCATGATCTGATTCATTCCCTGTCCGGCGATGGATCATCTTCAGGCTCCAAACATTCTTCGGGATCCCATAAAAGCAATCAAAATACTTCCGGCAGTACGAACACACACCGTCATGGTAATAACCATCATTGATTTATTTGCAAGATCAAAGAAATCGACAATAATTCCTACTTGTTTTCTATGAAAACTTGTAATATAATACTATCGTCAACTTTATTCTTTTAAGGAGGTATTTTTAATTATGGCAAAGATTACAAAAGACATGATTATTGGAGATATTCTGACTATTGACGAAGGACTGGCTTATGTATTAATGGCTTCCGGTATGGGATGCGTAGGATGCCCGTCTGCACGTGGTGAATCTTTAGAAGAAGCAGCTTTCGTTCATGGTTTAGACGTAGATGGTCTTCTCCAGAATTTAAACGAATATTTAGAAACAAAGAATGCTTAATGACATTTAAAAGAAAGAGAGAAGAACTTATTCAGTCCTTCTCTCTTTTTCTTCTCCGGAAAAATCCTCTGTGGTGCTCCTGAGCAGCTGCGATTTCCGCCCGGCTCTTTTGGTACCCTCTTACGATTTCATCGAACTTCTGATATCGTCTCTCTTCTGCGGCTTCTCTTTCACGAAAATGATAATCCACTTCCTTTACAACCTGTTCTGCCACTCTTTGGCCTACCTGCCGGCTCATGTCAGCCTCATGGTTTTTTAACGCCTGTCCAACGATCTTTATCATAATATCCTGAAACTGTTCCATTTTCTGATTTTGTTCATTTGGAAATGGAATCACCTTTGTTTCTTCTTTCTGCACTTCCTGTGGAACGAGCAATGCCGGAAGCATCTGCTTAATTTCCTTTAATTGTGCACCCTGTTTTTTCTGTTCTTTTACTTCCTTCAGAAGCTTTATCTCACGATCACCGTAATAACGGTGACCCATTTCATTTCTCGGAATCGGAAGATCGAGTTCCTCTTCCCAGTAACGAAGCACGTGGGATTCGACGCCCACTTCTTTGGCGGCATCTGATATCATCCTTTTTTTATCCATGACTTGTCCTCCCGTTTCTATCGTTAATTTAATTATAACAACGGGGTTTTTTGGACACAATAAAAAGCCTCATCTAATTATTGAGGCTTTTCTTGTTTTATCTTTCTTTATTGGCAAATTTCGTATATTGTCCCAGCCAAGCCAGTTCAATACTTCCTGTGGCACCGCTTCTCTGCTTCGCCACAATAATTTCTGCCAGATTTTTCTTCTCTGTATCCGGATTATAATAGTCATCCCGGTAAATAAACATAATCACATCCGCATCCTGTTCGATCGAGCCGGATTCTCGAAGGTCAGAAAGTACCGGTTTATGATCCGTTCTGCTGTCTACCGCACGGTTTAACTGCGACAATGCAATAATCGGTGCATCGATCTCTCTCGCCAGTGCTTTCAAAGAACGGGAGATTTCCGAGATTTCCTGCTGTCTGGATTCGGATCTGCCGCTTCCCGCCATCAGCTGTAAGTAGTCGATGATCACAAGCCCTACGCCCTGTGACTGCTTATATCTGCGACACTTCGAACGCAGCTCTGAAATCGTTAACCCCGGCGTATCATCAATAATCAGTGGAGAATGCCCGATCACTGCCGCACTTTCCATCAGCTTTTCCCAATCCTGATCTTCCAGTTCTCCGGTACGGATCAACTGAGAATCGATCATTGCTTCCATCGACATCAATCTGGTTACAAGCTGTTCTTTCGACATTTCAAGACTGAAGATCGCTACCGGAACCTGTCTGCGAAATGCCACATGCTGGGCGATATTCAATACAAATGCGGTCTTTCCCATTGCCGGACGCGCTGCAACGATCAACAGCTGGGACGGATGCAGACCTGTCAGTTTATAATCAAGATCCGTAAATCCGGTTGGAATACCGGTGATCTTACCTTTATTCTTGGAAGCTTCCTCAATCTGATCCAGCGTATTCATAACCACTTCCCTGATTGGAACAAAGTCTTCCCGTCCACTGGCATTCTGAAGCAAATGAAAAACATCCTTTTCCGTTCCTTCCAAAATGGAAGAGAAATCATCCTTGCCCAGATAGCAGTCCGCCGTGATCTTTTCAGTAACCTTGATCAGTTTTCTTAAAACAGACTTTTGTTTGACAATATCCGCATACTGCTTTGCATTTGCAGACGTCGGGACAGTATCCACAAGCTCCCGGATATAATCGAGACTCTGTATGGACTCGGGTATCTGTTTTTCCTTTAACTTATTCTGGAGTGTGACAAGGTCGACCGGCTTCCCCTCTTTATAAAGTTCCACCATCGATTCAAACAGAATTCCATTGCTGTTTTGATAAAAGTCCTCTTTCACAAGAACATCCGCAACTTCAATGATCGCATCCCGATCCATAAGCATCGATCCAATGACAGACTTTTCTGCTTCCGGGCTGTTCGGCTGCACTTTTTTGATAAAAGCTTCATCCATGACCTTTTCACCTGCCTTCTCTATCCGATCACACTGCTTTTATTTCTGTTCTACGACTTTTACTTTCAATTCTGCAGTTACCTGCGGGTGTAATTTTAATGCAACATGATATACACCAAGTGATTTGATCGGTTCGACTGACATTTTTTTCTTATCTAATTTATAACCAAGCTGCTTTTCTGCGGCTGCCGCAATTTCTTTTGTAGAAATAGAGCCAAACGTCTTTCCGTTATTGCCGACTTTCATCTCTACAACTACTTCTTTTTCCTTGATCTCATCCGCAAATGCCTTTGCTTCTTTTAATTTCTGAGCAGCAATTTTCTCATCATTTGCTTTCTTTAATTTCAGATCATTTAAATTCTTATTCGTTGCTTCCACACCTAATTTTTTCTTTAAAATAAAATTTCTTGCGTATCCATCACTTACATTAACAATCTCGCCTTTTTTTCCAAGTGATTTCACATCCTGTAATAAAATAACTTTCATAATTACAATTCTCCTTCTTGTCTCATTCTTAAGAGTAAACTTTTTATCATTTCTTTTGCTTCTTTTAAAGTAATATCTTTTAACTGCGCTCCTGCCACTGTCATGTGACCGCCGCCACCGATTTTTTCCATGATTACCTGAACGTTGATCTCATCAATGGATCTTGCACTGACAAACACCTTATCGGCTGTCTTTGTCAATACAAAGGAAGCCTTGATTCCTTCAATATTCAGCAGCTGATTCGCCACCTGCGCGCCGAGAACACTCGGGCTGTCCAGATTCCTTCCATCCAGTGTACTGATCGCAAAATCTTTTTCAAATAATTCTGAATTGCTGACCGCTTTTGCACGAATCTGATACGTTTCCAGACTGTCTCTGAAGATCTTACGAACCCTCGTCACATCCGCACCGCTTCGTCTTAAGAAAGCCGCCGCCTCAAACGTACGCACACCGGTCTGCACAACAAAATTGTTCGTATCGATCAAAATACCGGAATACATTGCATCTGCTTCTACCGGACGGAGTTTTGGCTTTGTCGCCACATACTGCAAAATCTCTGCCACCAGCTCGCATGATGAAGAAGCATATGGTTCAATATAAGATAACGTAGCCGATCTTATAGAGTCCTTCATACGACGATGATGATCGATCACGACAATTGTATGAAGTTTCTTTAATAACTCCTCACATTCCGTATAACTTGGCCGGTTTACATCAACAACAACCAGCATTGCCTTTTTATCTTCTGCAAGACTCAATGCTTTTTCGCTGTTAATGATCATATCTTTTTCATATTCCGGATCTTCTCTGACCTTTGAAAGAAGCTGTCTTACGGATGTGCTTTCCTCATCCAATACAATATGGACATTTTTCTGTAAAGTTTTTGCCATTCGATAAATACCGATAGCTGATCCGATCGAATCCGTATCCGGTATTTTATGCCCCATGATAAAAATCGTCTCTTTCGTTTCCATGATTTCACGAAGCGCATGCGCCTTTACACGGGCTTTCACACGGGTATTCTTTTCAACAACCTGTGATTTTCCTCCATAATAGGAAACATTTTCACCATCTTTAATAACCGCCTGATCGCCGCCTCGCCCCAATGCCAGATCCATCATCTGACTGGCTGTCTCATAAGCATCCACATAGCTGTCGCAGTTCACTGCAAGCGCAATACTGAGCGTCATCGCCATTTCATTTCCTACATTGATCGAACGGATATCATCCAAAATAGAAAACTTGGTATTGATCAGCTTTTGCAGATACTTTTGCTGGAAAAAGAGAACGTATTTATCTTTTTCAATCTTTTTAATGATCGCATCCAGGCTGCTAAGCAATTTGTTGATCCTTCGGTCAACAAGCGTTAACAATAACGAATGCTTTACTTCATCTGCACTTTCCAAAACTTCTTCATAATTGTCAATATAAATCAATCCTGCTACAAGCTTCTGATTATCAATCTCTGCCTTGATCTGGCTCACTCTCGTCTCATCAAAGAAATACATGGCAACCATCGTATTCTCATCCTGGAATTTACGTATTTCCTCTTCACTAAGCTTATCCAGATCATCACTGAATGCTTCGCCCAATCGGATACGGCGCATTTCCACACGGTAATTAAATACTTCCGTTTCTTTCGTGCGTTTATTCACTTCGCCTAAAACGTGAATATACTTTGAACTCCGGTCTACCTCTTTGTCAAGAAGCTTTTTCCCAAAATCAGGAAAAATATCATGGATTTTCCCTTTCTTATTATTTTCTTTTCCGACCATTTGTGCAAACGCAAGATTCGACCAGAAAATATGACCGGACTGATCCGTCAACGCGTATGGCACCGGCATTTCATTCAATGATTTCTCCTGAATCACATCATGTCCGGCAGAGTAATCCGTAATCTCTTCAATGACCTCATGCCGCAGGACAAAGTAACTGATCGCTGTCAATGCTACAAATGCAGCAGCACCAATCGCAAGAATCACTCCCGCACGGATATTCAGCGTAAAAATAATGAGATCCAGAGCTATCATGATGACCGTCATGACGAGAGGAACAATCATATACCGGCTGAGACTGCTTTTTCTAATTCCTAATTGTTTCATCTCTTACCCCATTGTCAAAATGTTTTCATATTCGTTTATGTATGCATTGGATTTTATTATAACATACATTTGTAAAAAAAAATACACCTTCCGGTGTTTGTCAAATTTGAAAAATCAAAAAAAGAACTTGACAAATTATCATTCTTTCACTATTATACTTGCCCCTTAAGGCAAATGCTCAACCAAAAAAAGGAGACTCCAAATGACAACTCAAAACATTCGTTTTCTTGCAAAAACAGCAAATTTATACTATAAGGAAGGATTATCTCAGGCAGAAATTGCAAAAAGACTGTGCACTTCACGCGCATCCGTCGGAAGAGCACTAAAAGCCGCAGAAGAACAAGGGTATATCCGCGTTGTATTTGACTTTCCTTCAAAATCTCATTTCAACGTAGATTTAGAACGTCAACTTGAAACAAACTTTTCTCTGAACGAAGTAATCATCGCAGAAAATGATGACTCGGATAACGCTCTGCTTCCCGTTGCGCAGGAAGCAGCACTATTTTGGATTTAACCTCTAACGGTGCTGTCGGCGAAATTATGGGACATGCATTTGACCGACACGGACAGACTGTTCCAAATGAAGTTTCTTCCAGAATTATTGGCATTTCCCTGGAAGATTTACGAAAGATCCCCCAAAGAGTTGCTGTTGTGTACGGAAAGGAAAAAGTTTCGGCAATTCATGCTGTCTGCCGATCAAATCTTGCTAACACATTGATCACCGATGCGCGGACAGCTTTTGCATTGCTGGAATATCAAAATGAAGAAAGGAACTAGCGTATGCAGAATTGGTTACAGTTAGAAAACAAAGTCATTATCGTAACAGTATTTATTGCGATGTAAGCAGCAAAGAAAGTGTCGACGCTATGGTACAAAAGGTCATTGCAGCAAGTTTCAAAAGTACTGCACAAGTACAAAAATTATTGGTTGGCGGAATCGAATCCGTGACGATCGGTGCGGATTTATTGGAACGCATTGTATGCAACAACGAAGCCATACAGGCAGCTCATGAATTTGCGGAGGCGTGGAATGCTGCATATGGAACTTATCATTTACTGTAACAACAAAAGGAGAGACTGTTTGCATCGTCTCTCCTTTTTCTTGTTCGTTTTCTGTATCATTTATAATGATGAATCCATCTCCCATCCTTCAAGAATCATCTCGATCACATAAGCTACTCCGTCTTCTTCATTTGTTTTTGTGACAAAATCACACAAGTCCTTTATTTCAGGAACCGCATTTCCCATCGCAACGGAAAAGCCGGCTTTTTTCAGCATTGCCGCATCATTCAAATGATCCCCGCATGCCATCGTCTGATCATGAGGAATCTGAAGAATGTCCGCTAATGCAAGCAAAGCGTTACCCTTATCCGCTGTCGGGGCGTTCAACTCAACCAGATTGTCCATAGAAGCTGTTGTCAGAAATGCCTCATTGCTTTCATACTCACGTTTTATCCGTTCCCTCAATTCCATATCATTAAACATCATATAGATTTTTTCCGCACTAAATTGATTTTTTCGGATAAATCCAGGAAGATCCGATACTAAATGGCGGACATCATAAAAATATTTCAGCTGTCCGCTGGTAGAGATAAATTGGGGCATATACTCTGCCGCTTCCTCATCCATATAATACTTGCCATCGATATAAATTGCCATCAGAGCATCTATTTTCAATAATTTTTCTACCGTATCTGCTGCCAGCTGATATGGCATATTGTTCTGATAAATGGATTTCATCGTATCCGTTTCCACGATAGAAGCACCATTTGATGTGATTGCATACTTCACACCTTTCATTGACAAAAATTCTTTCGGCAGCCCCGAACTCGGTCGACCGGTACAGGGCAGCACGACAATCCCGTGCTCAATTGCCCGTTCAATCACTTCCTTTGTATGCGCTGTGATCTTTTTATCATTTGTAAACGTTGTTCCATCCAGATCGAGACCGATCAATTTCATTTCTTTTTTCATAATACATCCCTTTATTGTAAAAAATGATTGAAAACAGAGCGCCTGCCGCTTTTTTGGTATAGTAGTGTATTTGGTTAGAATTATTGTAATCCATTTGTTTCATTTGCAATTCCTCTTCATCCAGGCCATATTTTTAAGCGGTGCAGGCGCAAACCAGATTCTCCGATTGAATCAAGAGCCAGTATGAGTTTTGAATTAACAATTATAATTTATCATATATTTATTTTTGAATCAATCATTTATATGAATTATTTGCACTTTAAACGATTTATTCGCTTGTTTTATTAACGTTTTCTTTTTATATATGAATTTTACGAACGGATTTATTTGATCATTCTTTTCATTCCTTATTTTCTCCTGCATCATCCGGCTCTCTGGCTATGATCAGAGAGTAGTAACCGGCGTCATCGGGAATGTGTTCCGCACCATAACAGACTTTTTCGCCTTCCATCCCGCAGTTTTCTACCATAATGATCTCCCGACCGCTCTCTCTTAAGATTTCTTTTACCTGTTTGATCTTTTTTCCGGACTTCATTAAAATATAGTTTCCGGAAGCCGGAAACCCTTCCTGAAGGCAGTGACTCGCCGGGATAATATGGATTTGTTCATTCCAGGCTGCCAGAGGTGTATTGGTACGTGCCGCCGCCGCACAAAACGAAGGTATACCGCTGACCAATTCTGTTCGATAGCCTCGTTCTATCATTTTTTTCTGTATATATACATATGTAGAATAAACCGTTGGATCTCCCAGTGTCAAAAATACAACATTCTTTCCCATCTTTAATACAGCTTCTATCCGGTCAGCAGCTGCCTCATGACTCAGATCCATTTTCGCACGATCCATGACCATCGGCATATCAATCGCCAGTAAACATTTCTTTTCCAATTCCGGAACTGCCTGCACCGCGATCCGATAAGCCATCGTCTCCTTTGCAGTTTTTCCCGGAACTGCGACCACCTCATTCTCCTGTATCAGACGAACTGCCTTTAATGTCATTAATTCCGGATCTCCCGGACCGACCCCGATCCCATATAGAATACCAGACATCATTATCTCCTTTTCTTGTTCCATAATTATCGCACAACACAGATCAGCCTTCCGCCTTAAACAGATGCATGTGCTTCATCCCATCCTTTCAGGATTGCATAGGATGAACTCGTCCCAATACGCGTTGCTCCGGCATCGATCATTGCGGCACATGCTTCCCATGACCGAATTCCACCGGCTGCTTTTACCTGAACTTCCGGTCCAACCATCTCTTTCATCAATTTTACATCTTCTGCTGTTGCTCCGCCTGTTCCAAAACCGGTACTCGTCTTAATAAAATCCGGCTTTACTTTCTTCGCGATTTCCGCTGCTGCCTTGATCTCTTCCTTTGTCAGATAACAATTTTCAAAAATAACTTTAATGATCTTATGATGCTTACGGCAGACTTCTACCATCTGTCTCATCTCTTCCTCAATATAATCCAGATCTCCCATCTTTAATCTGCCGACATTTAATACATAATCAATCTCATCCGCTCCATCACCGATGGCATTTTCCATTTCCGAAACCTTTGATGCAATGCTCATCTGGCCTAATGGAAATGCAATTGCCGCACCCACATGGATATCCGTATTTTTTAAGAATTCCTTACACCACACGACCGCAGAGGAATTGATCGCTACCATTGCGGTATGAAGTTCTTTTGCCTCCTCACATAATTTTTGAAAATCGTCTTTTGTTGCAAACGCTTTTAAATTGGTATGATCAAATATTCCTGCAAGTTGTTCTCTTGTAATCGTCTTACTGTTCATCTTATTTTCCTCCATTTACTGTATCTGATCAGATCATGCTGAATCGCTTCAGGCAATTGTGGATCGCTTCCTTCGTATCCGTAAATACCATACCGGCATTTTTCGCCTTTGTATTATCCAGACGTAATTCCCGATAATGATTTTCATTAAATTTGGAATTATCCGCAACGAGCAGTTCCTGAATCCGTTCCTGTGGAATTCCGATCTCTTCCATAATAAAACGGACAATCTCATACCGACCGTTGTTATTCGTGGAACCCATGTTATAAGTATCATATGGAAGATCCAGTAACTTCACTAAATTTTTGCACAGTTCATCTACGTCTGTCATACCTCGGAATTCATATTCCGATGCTTTCACAACCTGATTATGAAGAACTGCTTTCAATGTGTCCATTAAAATGTTCGATCCGCCGGCACAATCTTTTTCCGGAAGCCCAAACATCCACGTAAAACGGACAATCCAATATTCGTCCAGAATATCCGGCAATTTCTGCTCTACTTCCCATTTATTCTGTCCATAAACCGTATCCGGAACCGGCGTACTTTCCTCCGTATATGGCCCCGGCTCTTTGGAACCATTAAACAGCTGCTCCGTCGAAGCAAACACCATCTTTGCCCCAACCCGTTGACAGGCTTCTGCCATATAAAGTGCTCCCGATACATTTACCGCATAGGCTTTATCCGGATGTTCCATACAAAACTGCTGATTGGGAATTCCCGCAAAATGAAAGACATAATCCGGTTTTTCCTGATCCATATAAGCATCTACCGCATCCTTATCTGTTACATCCAGGTCTTTTGAGCCTAATGCCTTAATATCAAAATCATGCTTATACATCTGATAAAATCTCGTTCCGATAAACCCGCTTCCGCCTGTGATCACAATTTTTTTCATCTATCTTCTCCTCCTGCTTATAATCTTAAACTATACCTTCAGCATATCGTATACCTTCTAAAATAGCAATGAAAAATCTGCGGATTTTTTCTAAAATCCAATAGTCCGCCATCCTGTTTCATGATAAAATATAAAATACCTACATGGAATTTATGAAGAAAAGACAGAGGATACATGCTATGGATATACTACTTACCTGCATCCGGTTACTGGTTCTGGATATTGGGTTTTTATGTTTCGAACTACCTTTTATGGATTATATAATGATTCGCCGGAGAAGCATACTTCCGGTTATCCTTTTCATGTCGATCCTCCTTACATTTAAACACATTGTTTTCTATTATCTGTTTCCGCTTTATTTTCCTGAGGAAGCCTCTAATCCTTTGTTATCCTCGTGTTTTTTCCTTTTTAGTCTGATCACTGCAATCGCGGTCTTCCGGTACACCTATCAGGCAACTGTACTGAAAATCGCAATTCTGAATCTTTTAATAGAGATCAACTGCAGCCTAAACATGGTCGTAATGCTTACGCTCGTGAATCAACTGGGAGGACGCGAAAATACGATATATATTGCTCCATTTTTACCTGTCGACTTGTTATATATCCCTATGATGACCGGGCTCATGCTGTTGGAAACCCGTTTACTGAAGCCAATCCGGAATTTTATCTGCACCTTTGATTTTCCGAACAGATTTCCTCTCTGGCTGATGATACTGCTTGCCGCTGCAATAACACTCCCTAATGCCATAGATGGATTTTCTGACATCAGCATCGCGCATATCTGGGGCGTGTTCCCCGCCGTAGTGATTTCCGCCATGCTTCTGCTCCTGTTGTTCTGGTTCGCCATTGCCTATAACCGCCAGACCGTTCAGACCCGGCAGTATATCGATGCACAGAAGCGTCTGATGCATCTTCATTACCGTTCTGTCCGGCGGCAGATCCTACGAATGAATCAGGATCAGTCTGAGATCAATGCACAGATGAAACAGATTCTGACTTTAATCCGTCAGGATCAGAACGGACATCTGGTCCGGAAAGAACAGCTTCGCACATATATCGATACATTGCAGAAAAAACTAGAGGATATTCAGTGTTTTTTCTACTGCAATGACCATCTGGTGGATGCCGTATTATATTATGGAGAAACAGCCTGCCGTCAGAAGGGAATCGATATTTCCCTCTCTTTTGCCCAATATGACCGGAAAGATATACCAGAACAGACGATAGCAGAGATACTTTACCAGATTTTCAACTTTTTTATCGGCGACGCAGACAAATGCAAAACACCTGCTTCCGTGCTGTTTATCCAGTCCGCTTCGGTCAGAAATTATTTTCTGCTGGAGTTATCCATTACGTCTGAAAAACCAAAAAGAACATTGCGAAAGAAACTATATTCTTTGACTTCCGCTCTGATCCGGCCTTATCACGGCGAATGGAAAGAAATGGATTCCAAATTAATACTATTTTTACAGCATCCGCATACTGATAACGACCGCACTGAACATAAAGGAGAACAAGATGAGAATAGGAATTTGTGACGATAATGTATCATGGTATCAAAATGCAAAAAAAATAATATATGATCATCTGGAAAAACTGAACATTGACTCTGAATTTCATTATTTTTCCAACAGGGGAGAGCTGGAAAATTATGACGGCAATCCTCTGGATGTCCTGTTCATGGACATTGTATTGGAACCAAAAAAGAAAAGACAAACCGGCATCGATATCATTTCCTCTATCAATCAGAAGTGGAAAGGATGCCAGATTGTCTACCTAACAAATTATATTACTTATGCAACCGATGTTTACCATACCGATCATGTCTTTTTTGTTCTGAAAAATCAATTCGAACAACGAATCGGCGAGGTCTTTCACAAAATTTTACACGAACTTTCACAAAACAGAGATCACCTGGTATTTTCTGTCACTGGCAGCAAAGAAATTTCCCTCGTACCGGCTGATATTTTTTATTTTGAAAGAAGCCTGAGGATCACCAGTATCGTTACCGTATATGGTACCTATGACACGCGTGTGAAACTTTCCGATCTTATGGAAATCCTCCCGGCCGCTGACTTTGTTCGCTGCCATAACAGTTATATCGTTTATCTCCCCGCTGTACGGGAAATGTACGCTAATGAATTCATTTTGACAAATGGCACCAAAATCAACATCAGCAGAAAGTACCGTCAGTCGACCAAAGATGCCTTTATGCGTTGGGCACTGTCACAGATCTCATAGGAGGCAGCAGCATTATCATGTTTATATGGTTTATTTCATTGATCATCTGGATCTTTGGTTTTCTGATCATCTCACGGATCATAAAAATACAGAAGATGAAACTGGAAAATCAGCTTATGCAGTCTTATATGGCGTCTATGGAGATTTTCTATGACGGCATTCAGAACCAGATTGAAGCGACGAGGCGCTACCGGCATGATCTTGCCAATCACATCCAGACTCTGGAAGCCTGTCTCGTCCTTTACTCCGATACGGAAGAGATGCGGGAATATATGGACAACCTGAAAGACCGCTACCACACCCTGAAAAATCAGGAATTTCTGCGCGATGAACTCGTTAATTCCATCCTCCTGATCAAACAGGAGCAGTGTCAGGAAAAAGGAATCCCTCTGTCTGTCGATGTCGAAGATACCTTCTATTCCGGACTCAGAGAAGTCGATACGGTCGCACTGCTGCACAATCTTCTGGATAATGCCATCGAAGCACAGGATCGCCTTTCCCCAGAGGAAACACCCGGTATCTGGTTTTCCATGAAAACAGATGATGACCGCATCCGCATCTATTTGAAAAACTGTATTTCAAAAGGAACTCCTTTTTCCTTTAAAACAAAAAAATCACAGAAAGACCAGCACGGAATCGGCACAAAGATCATTCAAACTCTTGTGGAAAAATACAACGGAACAATCGCATTTTCCATCGATGAAACTAACGGAACCTTTGAAGAGACCATTATGCTATGCAGAAAGGAATCTATAAGCCGATGATCACCCTGATCAATCATATGGAATGTCCTTCTTTCAAAACAAAAAAATAGCGCCCCTACCCGGTAAAGTAGAGCGCTATTTCTAATTACTTTATTCAGCTACGTATGGCATCATGCTTAAGTGTCTAGCTCTCTTGATCGCTACTGTTAAAGCTCTCTGATGTTTCGCACAGTTTCCTGTGATTCTTCTAGGTAAGATTTTACCTCTTTCCGATACGTATCTTCTTAATTTGTTAACGTCTTTGTAATCGATTACTGCATTCTGATCTACACAGAATACACAGACTTTTCTTCTTCTTCTTCCGCCACGTCTTCTCATAGGAGCGCCGTCGCGTTCGCCTCTATTATAAGCCATTGATATTACCTCCTAAATCTTAACTGAATGGTAACTCTTCTTCAATCCCGTCCGGAATACTCATAAATCCATCACCTGCTGCTGCACTTGGTGCAGGTCTTCCTGCCGGTGCGGAATCAAATCCTCCAAAGCCAGCATTTGGCTGAGAAGCCTGATATTCGTTCTGAGCAGATTTACTTTCACAGAAATCCTGCTCTTCTACAACAACATCCGTTGTATAAACTCTGTTTCCATCACGGTTTACATAGCTACCTGTCTGAATTCTTCCTGAAATGACGATCTTGGTGCCCTGCTTAAAATATTTTTCTGCAAATTCACCCTGTCTTCCAAATGCAACGCAGTTGATAAAATCTGCATCCGGCTGACCATCTCTACGAAATCGTCTATTCACTGCCAATGTGTATCTGGCAACCGCCGTCGGGGTATCGCCCTGAGAGTATCTTACATCCGGATCTCTTGTTAAGCGTCCCATTAATACGACTTTATTCATTCTGGATTCCTCCTATTCGTTATGCATCTTGTTTCACGCATAAGAATCTCAACACTGGTTCTGCAATACGAAGTCTCTGTTCGATTTCAGCAGGAACGTCTGTTGATGCTTCGAATTGGATGAAGTAGTAATATCCTTCTTTCATCTTCTGAATTTCGTAAGCTAATTTTTTCTTACCCCATTCATCAACGTTAGTAATAGTAGCGTTATAACCTTCGATCATAGCTTTGATCTTGTCGATTACTTCTGTTCTAGCGTCATCTTCGATCTTTGCATTCACAACTAATGCTAATTCATATTTACTCATTGTTGCTTGCACCTCCTTCTGGTCTTCCGGCCCTTTTCTACGGAAAAGAGCAAGGATTAGTATATTATCACAATTTGGTATTCTACCATAGGCTTCCACAAAAATCAAGCGTTCTTTTTGAAAAAATCATTCTGCTTTTTGGATCATCCCGCGAAAATTTTTTTCTACCATTTTTCTCGTTACCATAACCTGTCTGCCGCATCCGGCACACTCCAAACGAAAGTCAATTCCTGTTCTTAATATCTTCCATTCATTCGTTCCACATGGATGGGGCTTTTTCATTTTAATGACATCTCCGATATGTAAATCCATCACCCGGCCTCCTTCTTGAATTAAGAACTATTTTATCATATTATTCTCAGATTGCCAGAAAAACTTACAATTCTCTGATAACATCCGCCTGTTCCGCCACTTCTTTGGAATGCGTTACGATAATAATGCATTTTCCTTCCTGCGCGAGTTGTTGAAAAATATCCATGATCTCATTTTCTGTTTCCTGATCGAGATTGCCGGTCGGTTCATCGGCAAGAATGATTTCCGGCTCATAGGACAATGCTCTTGCGATTGCCACACGCTGCTGCTGTCCCCCGGAAAGCTTCAGGATTCTCCGTTTTGCCTCATCTTCACTTAAACCTACCTTATGAAGCAGTTCCATCGCCTTTTCTTTTTTATCCGTATAATGCACTCCCGATACATCCATTGACAGCATAACATTTTCTTGTGCTGTCAGGTGGGCAAGCAGATTAAAACTCTGGAAAATGATCCCTACATACTTGCTTCTATACTCATAGCGGTCCAGCTTGCTCACATCTTTATCTCTATAATAGACCGTTCCTTCCGTCGGATTAGTCAGACCGGAAAGGATGGATAACAAGGTCGTTTTACCGGCGCCGGACCGTCCTACAACCGCATAAATAATTGCACGCAAACGTTTCTTTTCTTCATTCCGATGGCCGTTAATACCCCGATTTCATATTTTCTTTCACGAATATTAAAAATATTGATCACCATTAATACGATTGCCCCGATGATCAGGACAACAATAAAGAAATACAAAGCAAAATTACTCAGATTTTCCAATGGAATCAGGCTCTGTGCATAACTGTTTACGTCCTGTGATGTGACAGTATACGAATCATCCAGACCCATTTCCTTTACATCATCTTGAAACTGCTCATACTTTTCCTGATCGGCAAAAACATACGTTCCGTTTGTCTGAGAAAATACAGAATCCATATCATCGACCGCTGCTTTTAACGTTTCCGCACTATCGGAAGGATTTTCTAATGTAATGATATCGCCGACTGCAATGGAATTGTAGGAAGCCAATTCATCACTGATAATACATACATTTTCCTTCGTTCCTTCCTCAAACAGATGTGCTGACTTCTTCAATATTAGTTCCATTTAAAGAAGCGGTCAGCGTGTAATAGAAGTTCTTTACCGCACTGGATTTTGCATACTCTTCCAGTTCTTCCGCGGATAATTCATTCATTTCTCCCATCTTTTCTTTCATCTGGGATCGGTCACTTCCATCTTCCTCCATCGACTGGATCATCGATTGACGGTCCACCGTAATCTGTCCGGTAATCTCCACATCATCCAGTCCAGATGTTTTCGCTTCTTCTGCCGCCTGCCGGATGGACAGGGAGATGCAAGTTGATACCGAAATGACAAATACGATCAATCCAATTAAAATATTCCTCCCTTTTGAACGGGTCACATTTTTCCATGCATTTTTTAATAAATACATATGCCCTCCTTATAAGTTTTTTCTTTTTTCTTTTAGGATATTGGAAAAATGTGTTTATTTTATGATTTATTTTTTATCAAATTGTGATTTTGGGAAATTTCCTTCATATATCGCACAGCTCGATCCATACTGGTAAAAATCCCTTCTTTTCGCCCGCAATTAACTTTCCATTCATTTTCAATCACAGCTCCCGGAAATAAAAAACGATACGAATTTCTCATCACAACTTTTTCATTCCATACGAGAAGATTCGCCTCGTCATCCATACACAGATAAACCCCTGGATTTAATTCAACATTTGACGCTGCGATCCAGCCTTCGCTCTCTTCGGATTCTTTCAGACGTGCATCGATCATGTATTCAAAATTAATGTATTCTGCTTCTGTGATGAGACGCTTTTCCTTAATCTCATGAATGGAAACCTTTTCATATACTTCCAGCAAAGAGGCCAGCCCCCTTGTCATTTCCACCGGATGGAACACCGGATGTTTGGGCATATGTGCCGTTGGTTTCGGAGCCAGCCAGTAATAAAACGAAGGCAGGCGCCTGCACTGACAGTCTATCTGATACCGCATACAGATGTAAGGATAACGGATACTGTACGTCCATGTTTTTAAATCCGTGATCCGCTCAAAAAAATCGATTTCCAGCGCCCTCTGATCCACCGTTTCTTCTTCTGCAACAATAACGTCCAGCCCTTTTCTTTTACAAAAAAGGGCAGTAAAAAGTCCTGCCAGATTCGCTCCGAGGATCAGAATCTGACAGGATTTGTCTTTTTTCAAAAGATTTGGCTGTAATTCTCCCATTCCCTCTTCCCAAATCGAAATCATAGTTATTTCCTCCTCACGATAACTCATGCCTTTTCTTTTTAGTATTGGAAATTTCTATGATTTTATACATTGGTTTTAGGATGGTTTTACGATATGGGACGCTGTCATCATAGACTCCACAATCTCATACATATTCGTTGCAGTTCCCACTGCCAGCTTCTCTGCCAAACCGTAATGATTCAGGCAGGTTCCGCAAGTCAGGATCTCGACACCTTCTGCTTCTAATGTTTTTAAATCCTGAATGGTATCTTCATTTTCACTGGATAAAAATGCGCCACGGTTGTATAAAATGACTTTAGAAGGAAGTTCTTCCATTTTTGTCAGTGCAAATACAAATCCCTTGATCAGCTGTTTTCCGAGACTTTCATCACCGGTTCCCATCACATCAGAAGACAATACAACAACCGTTCCTTTTCCTCTGCGATCCGGCTGACAATTCACTTCTTCCTCTACTTCTGACTTCTCTCCAACACCTGTGACTGCGATCATAACTGCAAACTGATTGTCATCAATCTTCTCGGAAGAAGCATCTAAATTTTTATGTTTTGCCATCTTCATAACGTTCTGCACGGCAATTTCATTATCCACAAGAACTTTAACTGTATCATCCTGCTTCAGTTCTTCAATTGCTTTCTTTGTTTCGATTACCGGTAACGGACATGCCTTACCTAATGCATTGACTTCTACCATATTTATCTTCTCCTTTATCCTTTTACCGTAATTAAGATTTCCTGTTTCTCTGTGATTTCTCCGATGATTCCGCATGGAAGACCAAGCTGTTCCAGCTCAGCAAGTGCTTTTTTTGCATCTTCCGGTCTCATGCTGACAAGCAGTCCGCCGGATGTCTGCGGGTCAAATAAGATTTCTTCCATCGCAAAGGAACATTCTTCAAACCGGACCTGGTCGCCGACATGATTTCTGTTTCTCTGTCCGGCCGCCGTAATATAAAATTCTTCTACATAATCATCGCATTCGCTAATATACGGCACTTTCGAAGCATCAATGATTGCGGAAACTTTATTGTCCAGCATTTCCATCAGATGTGCAAGCAATCCAAATCCTGTCACATCCGTGCAGCTGTGTACTTCATATTTTCGGACGATCTCAGATGCGTATTTATTGAGCATTTCCATAGAATCCGTCGCTTTTTTCAATGCTTCTTCCGATGCGCCGCCGACTCTCTGCGCGGTACATACGATACCAACGCCTAATGGCTTTGTAAGGAGCAGACAATCTCCCGGAAGTGCACGGTTATTTTCAAAAATCCGGTCCGGATGGATCGTTCCGGTTACGGATAACCCGTATTTGACATCTTCATCTGCGATCGAATGTCCGCCTGCAAGTACACCCCCTGCTTCCCGGACTTTTTCGCTTCCTCCCATCAGGATCTTTCCTAAAATATTCAGATCCATCTTCTCCGGAAAACATACAATATTCAATGCTGTTTTCACATCACCACCCATCGCATAAACATCACTCAGAGCATTCGCTGCTGCGATCTTTCCAAACAAATACGGATCTTCTACCATTGGAGGAAAGAAATCCAGTGTCTGCACAATCGCCAGATCATCGCTCAGCCGGTATACGGCCGCGTCGTCTGAGTGATCGAATCCGACAAGCAGATTCGGATCTTCAAACTTCGGAAGCTTCTGCAGCACCCTGCTTAATGCGGCAGGTCCGAGTTTTGCCGTACATCCGCCGCCTTTACAAAATACAATTTCTTTTTCCATAATGATCTCCTGTTTCATTAAAAATAAATTTCACAACATTGATCATAAACAAGGGAATTTTCATCCATAAAGGCCAGCACTTCTTCCTTATATTCCGGAGGCATGCTCCAGGAAAGCCCACAGCCTGCGGACACTTCTTCCGGAAGCGGTATCATGCGTCCCGGCATCCCTGCCTTTTTGCACTTCATCTCCATTGCCATAGCCTGTGTTGTCGTCTCAAATGATATGATCAGTGTTAACTTCTTTTCTCTCATTATACATCCTCTAAAATAATTTTTTGAATCGTATATTGTTTATCCTGTATCTCCATAACAACCATAGACGCCTGTCCATAACGTGGACTTCCGCACGACCCCGGATTCAGCCACAATCTTCCTCGAAATACTTCTTCCGAGTACCGGTGCGTATGTCCATGAATAACAATATCCGCTTTTTCTACCAATCTTCCCGCATCCATCTGATCATGAACCATTAAAAACGTAAGTCCACCGATTTTAAAAAGCTGTCTTTTTGCGATCCGGTAAGCCCATGGATCACGATCGCTGTTGCCCCGGACAAGATAAAACCGCCCATACGCACGAAACTGATCGAGTACACGTTCCGTTGTCACATCTCCCGCATGCAGCACATAATCACACATCTTCAAAATATCTAGCATCTGCTTGCTCACATAATTATGGCTGTCCGATACAATTCCAACTCTGTATTTTTTCTCTTTTTTTAATCTGAACATAATACCCCTTTCCCGTTTTCTTCCAGTATATCACAGAAATTAAAAAAGTTCTCAAAACTCTTCTTAATTTTGAGAACTTTTCTATATTACCACCACACATGACAGACAAACGTCTTCCCATGTGCTCCGGTTCCTTTATAATAATACGCCGTCTATACAGACTTTTTTGAGATTATACTGCTGATCTACGATTAAAAAATCCGCTTTTTTCCCAGACTCCAGAGAACCGACCTCATCATCGATTCCAATCGATCTGGCAGGATTTCTCGTAGCAGCAAAAATTGCTTCCGATTCTTCAACTCCAAATGACATTGCTCTGCACATACAGTCATACAAATTCGTCGTAGATCCTGCGATCGTGCCATCTTTCAACGTTGCTTTCCGATCCTTCACGATCACCGGCTGTCCGCCCAATTCATACATTCCGTCTTCTAATCCTGTTGCACTTAGAGAATCGCTGATCAAAACCATCCGTTCCGCACCAATGGCTTTAAACATCATCTGAACAACAGCCGGATGGACATGCATGCCATCGCTGATAATTTCCACCATGCAATGCGTATCTTCTACTGCAGCCCCGATCAGGCCCGGTGCCCGGTGTCCCAACGGATTCATTGCATTGAATAAATGCGTAACATGATTGGCGCCAGACGCAAATGCTTCTTTTGACGTCTCATAATCCGCACAAGTATGCCCGAGAGAAATATTTACACGGTCGTGCATTTTACGAATGAACTCCATCGCACCTTCTTCTTCCGGCGCAAGCGTCAGCACTTTGATCATTCCTCCGGATGCGCGGTTACATTCTTCAAAAAAGGCTTCCTCTGCTTGTTTGATATATTTTTCATTCTGAGCTCCTTTTTTGGCCGGTGCCACAAACGGTCCCTCCATATGGATTCCTGCGATCTTCGCCATATCCGCTGTTCTTTCCACCTGTGTGACAGTCGGAAAAATTGCAAGCAGTTCCTCTTTCGATACCGTCATCGAAGTCGGACAATACGATGTGATCCCATGTGTTCCCTCGTATTTCAGGATTTTTTCCAGGTGTTCTTTTTTTGCATCTCCAAAATCACATCCTGCCGCACCATGGCTGTGCACATCGACCAGTCCCGGTATGATCTTGCATCCCCTTGCATCGATCACCGTTTGATCCGTCAGATCTTCTTTTGAATCTACGATCCTGTCCCCCAGGATATAAAGTTCTTTTTGCTCAAAGTTTCCTGTTTCTGTGAACACATACCCATTTTTAACAATCATTTTTTACAGCAGTCCTTTCTCCTTAATAATGGAAAGTGCATCTTCATCCGCATATAATACGACATTATTATGAAGCTGTAAAATGGATGCCTGCACTTTCGGAGTAATATCTCCGTACAAAGTATCGTATAATGCCTGCGCTTTGTTCTTACCGGATACAGCTAAGATGACTTTTTTGGCAGACATAATATTACCTACTCCCATAGAATACGCCTGTTTTGGGACATCGTCAATGCTGTCAAAGAATCTTGCATTTGCTTTTAATGTACTTTCAGCAAGATCTACACAATGTGTTCCTTTAATAAAGATTTCTCCCGGTTCATTGAATCCGATATGTCCGTTTCCACCGATGCCGAGAAGCTGTACATCAATTCCTCCAACGTTTTCGATGATCGCTTCGTATTCACTACATGCTTTATCCGAATCTTCTTCCAGTCCGTTTGGAACATATGTGTTTGCTTTATCGATATTTACATGATCAAATAAGTGGTGATTCATAAAATAACGGTATCCCTGATCATCATCCGGGCCAAGACCTTTGTACTCATCCAGGTTAACAGATGTTACTTTTGAAAAATCCACGGTTCCTTCCTCATATGCTTTTACAAGATATTCGTAAGTTCCTTCCGGTGTAGAACCAGTTGCCAGACCAAGAACAATTTCCGGATTCTGCCGGATTTCCTGAATCAAATCTTCTGCAATTTTCTTACTCATTTCATCATAATTTTTACAATAAACAAATCTCATAGCGTATTTCCTCCTAAATTTCATTTCATTTTTATTCATCTGCGTTGAAGTTTTCCTCCATTTAAAAATACCACATATGAAATTTAATTTCAAGTAATTTTTAAAAAAATGTTGTAATATTTCATTTCCATTGTTTTTCCGCGTGAAAAAGCATATACTAAAGATGAAAAAACATCGTAATAAAGGAGTTTTTATGCATACAACAAAAATTTTATTCAAACTGGAATCCACGATGCCGTTTTTATCAAATACCGAACAAAAATTAGGAAACTACATTTTAAAACATTCTTCAGAAGTATTATCCATGTCAACCAAGGAACTCGCACTTGCGAGTGATGTCAGCGAAGCAACGATCATTCGTTTTTCCCGTAAACTGGGAGTAGACGGATACAAAGAGCTGAAACTGCAGCTGTCCGTCGATCTCGCTTCAGACGGATCCTATTCTTCCCCTGTTGACGTTTCCAAAGAAGATCATACCCTTGAAATCTTTAAAAAACTGGCTTCTTTTGCAACGGCATCCATCAACAGCACAGCCGAAACTCTCGATCAGGAATCCCTCGACGCTGCCGTCGATCTGATCGCACAAACGGCTCAAAATAACCACCGGATCTATTTAAGCGGTGTTGGTACGAGCAGCATTCTGGCAAAAGAATTTCAAGTAAAACTCATGCGTCTGAACATTATTTCCATTTTCTTTGAAGATATTCATCTACGCATGGAATCCACTTCTTTAATGAATGAGAATGATCTGGTCATCTGTTTTACCGCACTCGGAAAATCGATTCAAAATCAACAGCTGATCCAACTGGCCAACAAACGACATGCAAAAGTCATTTTGATCACTCAATACGGAAATGCCAAGTTAGCTGAAAAAGCGGACATCACGCTCTATACCTCAATCATTGAGAATAATCTTCGGCTGATCAGCCAGACTTCTTTCACCGTACAGTCGATCATTATCGATGCCCTATTCCTTGGACTCGCATTAAAGGATTTTTCAAAAATAAAAGAAGAAGTAGAGGAAACAAAGCAGATTTTTTCAGATTTCGGTTATTACATATCCTGATCAGACTTCTTTTGTGCCTGATATTGCGTTTTTTGTGAAATCTCTGTATAATTTATTTATTAATTATTAATAATTTTTAATTGTATCTATAAAGGAGGTTTCCTACACCATGGCCGGCAAGAAAAAAGTAACAACAAAAATGATCGCCGACTATATCGGCATGTCACAATCAACCGTTTCCATGATTTTAAGTAACAAACCTTATGTTTCTTTTTCAAATGAAACGAAGGAAAAAGTTTTAAAAGCCGCTGAAGAACTCGGATATGAGAAAAAGAAAAAAAAGGTCAAAGATACCGATAAAATCATGGAAAAGACGATCATGATCATCTGTCCGCTTCTGTCAAACGGCTACTATTCAATGGTGATCCATTCGATCATTGAACGTGCCCGTGAATATGGCTATACGACATTCGTTGCCCCAACCATGCGGGATGCATCAATGGAAGGCACCTATCTCGACATGATCTCCGTCATGCATGCCTGTGGCGTCATCTATCTCTATCCTCCGGCTATGGTTGAAAAGGCCAATGAAATCTCCCGATTAGTTCCAATGGTCTCTATTGGAGATAAAGCTCCGGCCTCCCGTTTCGATTCCGTCGAACTCGACAGCAAAAAACCGGGCATTCTGATCGGTAATTATCTTCTGGAACAGGGCCATACACATGTTGTCTATATCTCATCTCCGATCAACGAAAAGGAAGTGGGACGAATGTCACGCCTGGATGGAATCAAAAAAGCTTTCCGCAGACACGGCTACCCGGAAGAAAATGTGTTGCTCGTCAAACCGGATTTTGAGACGTATTCCAACTATACGCCAAACACGTCCGAATACAGCAATGGATACGATCTGACATTAAAAATTTTGAATAGCGATTTTCAAACAACCGCATTTGTCGGAAATAATGATATGACGGCTCTCGGAATTATGGGCGCCTTAAAGGATCAAGGATTTCGTATCCCTCAGGACTATTCTGTCTGCGGATTTGACAATATTTCACTTTCTTCCATGCCTCAGATTTCACTGACGACCATTGAACATGCATCGGAATTAAAAGGTCAGGAAGCTGTTGATCTGATTTACAAGAAAAATGCAACGAAGAAAAAGACAAAAGAATCGAAGTACAATTATATTATGCGCCTGGAATATGAACCCCAGCTGATCATACGCGGCAGTTCCGGAAAATGCCGGAGAAAGATCATTTAGTAGAATATATGACACAAAGAAAAATCGCATAACCAAGCCATTTCTTTCATATTTAGCTTAGATATGCGATTTCTTCGAAAAACGGAGCGACTGGGATTCGAACCCAGGCACCGGTTACCCGACCTAACAGATTTCGAATCTGTCCTCTTCAACCAACTTGAGTACCGCTCCACTCTGTATTTATTACATAAAAAAGTCACGTAAATACGCGACTTTTTTATATAGCCCCTACGGGATTCGAACCCGTGTTACCGCCGTGAGAGGGCGGCGTCTTAACCACTTGACCAAGAGGCCTTACAACTTAGAATTATACTATACCTAAAAGAAAAAAGCAAGATGAAAATATATATTTATCATATCAAAGAAAGGAAAATGAAATGAAAACAAATGATCCATGTCGTTCCTGCGTTGACTGCGGACGAAAAGCATGCCAAACAAGCAAAGAATCCTTATATCCTGATTTCTGTCTCACTAAAACCGCTTCCGAAGAAGAACGAAATAGCATCCGGGACTGTTACATCGACGATACAGAAAATAATCAGATTATGAATGTAGCAGCAAAAATCCAGGCCGAGACATATGGTACGATTAACCGCGTAAAGGAAACGATTCTTTTTGCACAGCAAATGGGCTATCAAAAAATCGGCATTGCTACCTGCACGGCATTATTAAAAGAATCTCAAACTCTGACTCGAATTCTGAGACAGCACGGCTTTCAGGTATTTTCCGCCTGCTGTAAAGTGGGAGCGATCCCAAAATCTGATATCGATATCCCAGAAGAGCATATCACACAAGGTCCGAATATATGTAATCCGATCATGCAGGCAAAAATCCTCAACGACGCCAAAACAGATCTCAATATCGTAATGGGACTTTGTGTCGGACATGATATTCTTTTCCATAAGTATATCCAGGGACCAACCACTACATTAGTCGTAAAGGACAGAGTTCTGGCACATAATCCGGCCGCAGCACTTTATACTGTCCACAGTTTTAATAAAGATCTTCTTTCTTAATTATTATTTTATACAATAAAAAAACGCTATAAACTGTATATACTTCAGTTCATAACGCTTTTGAATTGCGGGAGCCGGATTTGAACCAGCGACCTTCGGGTTATGAGCCCGACGAGCTACCAGACTGCTCCACCCCGCGATAAATATATCAATAGAAAAGGCGCAGACCGGATTTGAACCGGTGCGTACTGGTGTTGCAGACCATTGCCTTACCACTTGGCTACTGCGCCTTATAAATGACTCCTACGGGAATCGAACCCGTGTTACCGCCGTGAAAGGGCGATGTCTTAACCGCTTGACCAAGGAGCCATATTATGATAATAGGTTCAGCTCCTAGGTTCTTAGCAATTAAAATCCTAACGCTGAAAACTCCCCGAGTAGGACTCGAACCTACGACAACGCGGTTAACAGCCGCGCGCTCTACCGACTGAGCTATCGAGGAATACTGGGCGTGTACCCTAAAAACTACATATAGAATTATAACATGCCTGACTATCTTATTCAAGTACTTTTTTCAACAGCCATTCCGGTTAAGACCTCGACCGATTAGTAATGGTCAGCTCCATGCATTGCTGCACTTCCACCTCCATCCTATCTACCTCGTCGTCTTCAAGGGGTCTTACTTCCGAAGAATGGGA